>NZ_DBHIUF010000012.1:0-50821 GCF_057272915.1 Gemella sp. | reverse complement strand
ATCGCATTTGATTGTGCTTCCACTACTGTCTTATCTGGTGTCAACGTTGCTGTTGGAACATCTGAGAATGTTAATGTTGTTTCACCATTATTTTTTACAACTATATTCGTAGCTGTTGGGTTCAACGCTTGTATTTTATCTTTTACAGATTCTTTTTCTTTGTTTGTTAAGTTATTTAGATGCTTAACTGGTGTTAATTCTGGCGTCACTATAATAGGAACTTTTACATCTTCAGAACTTCCATCTGTATATGTTACCTTAACTACTACAGTTCCGCCATTAGTTGGAATTTCACCTGTAATTACTTTGTTAGCAATATGTTCGCCTGTAATTGCATTTTTGATTTGTTCATCTGTATGTTTTGTTTCTTTAACATAACGTGTTAATGTTGCAATTGTTGGATCAATCTTCTCTGCATCGTTACGTTCACGTACAGTTTGTGACAATGTAATTACTGGTGTTGGGTCACTAGTTCCTACACCTGCACCTTTATGTCTGTAACTTACGTCCCCATTTGCTGCTACTTCTAATTCAGCAGTATTAACGGATGGGTTCGCTTTTTTCACGGCTGCTTTAACGTCTTCTTTTTCTTTTGGAGTTAGATTCGTTAGATTAATTACTGGAACTTTCTCAACTGGTTTCAATCCTGCGAATGCTTCTGTTTCGTATGAATCGACTTTTCCGTTCTTATTGCTTTCGTGACGTGTTACAATGCGGTCTCCTGCTTGGAATTTTTCTTCGCCTGCTAGTGTTATTGTAATACTTCCATCTGAATTCACAGTAATATCACGATCATTACGACTATTTGTGTAACCTGTAGCTGTTTTTGTTAACTGCATTCCAACGCCACGAATTGTTACGTGTAATTTGTCGCCATTTTCTACTGTTGTATTCGGTTTAACTGTTACCGTATTATCCAACTCGTTAAATGTTGTTGTAATGTCAACCGGTTTAACTTCTAATACTGGCACTGTTACTTCTTTTGTAGAGTTATCAGAATATGTTAATACAACTGTCGCAACTTTCTTACCATCTACCTCTGTAATTCGCCCGTTATCTTTAAGAACTTTAGCAGTCGGTTGTGGCTGATTATTTGGAATTGTGATATTACTAATTACTCGACTTGCTTCTGTAGTTGGAACTACACCTTGTGCAGTCTTGTCTTTTGCAGCTTTGATCGAAACTTCTTGAGCAGTTAATGTCGCTTTTGATTTATTCGCTTGTTTTGCATCAACCGGAAGTTCCACTGTTTCTGAAGAACCATCTGGATATGTTACTGTAGCTGATACATAATATGAACCATCATCTTTTACTTTTACCACTTTGTCAGATACAAATGTTAAGTTTGGAGTGTTTTTATCAATCTTAACTGTTCCTTTATCTGCCGTGAATGTTAATGAGTCTTTAATCTTATTAAATTCTTCATCTGTCAACGATGTATTAGGTTGTGTAATATCTCTTTCAATTACTGGAGTAACTGTATTTGGTGTATATTTATCTTTTTGGATTAAAACTTTGAATTTAACAGTATTTGCAGCTGAGTCCTCTGTTGTTAATGTAGCTGCATCTTGTGCACGTACATTACGTGTATAGACTTCATTTCCTACCCAGTTTCTACTACCATTTTTACCAGGAATAACTCCTCTAAGTGTAACTTTTCTTGGAGCATCTAGTTCCACATTGTCAGTTCGATTCGCTACTCCTTCAAAAGTTACTCCTCCAAATTCCGAGATAGTAGACGACATTTCAACTTTTAATAATTTATTTGAATTATCCGTTACACTACCTATTTCAATATCTGTAGTTTCAGTTGGAGTTACATAAACAACTTGGTCACCATTTTCTTTGAATGTTTCTTTTCTATTTTCATTAAATACAAACTTCGGTCTTTCTGTATCCCCTGCTGGAGAAGTTCCATTCGTTATATCACTTTCTACACGATCAGCTGGCGTAGTTTCTGCTGTTACAGATTTAGCCGTTACCGTTTGATTATCTTTCACTGCACGGTCCTTAATCGTAACTACACCCGTGTTTCCATTGATTGTTACCCCATCTGCTGGTGCATTAGTTAAGCTCCATGTGCTACCTGTTTTTGTTGCTGTAATATTTTGTGTAGAACCATTTGGATGTATATAAGTGAAGTTTAATGTATTTACATTCGTCTCATTCGCTGGTGTGATTGTAACATCTCCATTATTTTGTGGAGTAATCGTTGGAGCTGTTGGCTTCACTTTAACCGTTACATTAATTGTCTTAGATGGTCTTACTTGTGTCGCTCTAGGTAGAGTATCATTTCCAGTTTCTGTTTGCGACACCGGTAATGTCACTTTTACCTTATAAGTTCTTTTACCTGGTGTATTTGTATCTGTGCTTTCTACCCATTCGTAAGTTGTCCCCTCTGGTAATGGATCTGATCCATCAGCTTTTTTAACTGCTGCTTTAGCTTGTTCAGTAGTTAGAGTAGCTCCTTTACTAACAGTAACTGCTGCACTATCAGTAATATCAAATACTTTATGCACTAATGTCGCTGAATGTTCTAAATTACCTGTAGAAGTTGGACGATTTGTATGACGACTATAATCATACTTACCAATAAATTCATAAGAAGTTGTTCCTACTGGATCTGATGCAAGAGTTCCTGTAAAGCTCGTTCCTCTTTGCTCTGCTCCCCCACTACGTTTATAAAGCCAATTCATTCCTCCAGGAATATTATTTCCGGTATTGCTATAATAATCTGAATGATTACTACTTCTAGTTACGTCTTTAAAATCATAAATAGTATTAGCAATTGGGAATGTATTAAGAACTTTATACGTTAAACGAACTTTTTTCGTTCTATTTTCTCCGAAATTAACAGTTGCTTCTACAGTTTTTGTTTCTTCACTTCCACTAGCAATAGTATTTGTTTCAAGTACTGCTGTTACGGTTGCTCCCTGAGGTAAATCAACTCGTTCATTTCCTTCTTGTACTTGAATAAATCTCTTCAACTCATCTGCTGATATCGTTTCTCCACGTTTAACGTTGATAATATCACGAGCTACTAGATTATAACCTGTAACATTTCTATTTTCACTATTATCTGAACTTACAGAATAAGCTGTAGCACCTTGTCCTCCACTAACTTTTACGACTGCGTGAACTTGTTGTCCTTCTATTAAGGTAGTTGTAAAGTCTCTTTCAGATAACGTTGTAGTTCCGTTTCTATCTGTTACAGTCTTACTAGCAACCTTAGTAGTCCCTTGATATAGTTCAACCGTTACAGTTGCTCCATTTTGCAATTGAGCATTTGTTGGAAGATTTCCTACAGTCACATTTGGTCTTGTACCTGCTGTACCGTTGAATTGAGGTTGAGAAAGTGTTGGTGTGTTTGGCTTCACATTAAACTCAACTGTTTTTTCTAAAAATCCTCTTCCATTAACAGAAGCAGTATCCCCTGTTAATCCTGACGGATTTGTTGGTAATCCTTTTGTTGAAGTTTTACTATTAGGGAAATAAGCTCTTGCCTTAACTGAATGTTTCCCAATCTTATCAAAAGAAACCGTCTCTCTAATTTCATTTCCATTTAGATAGCGGAATTTCATATCTGAGCCAAAGTTTCCGTCTCCTCTATTCGTTCCATCTGTTGTTGTTAAATAGTGATTTGGATCCACACTGGTTTCGTTAAGTCTTAAAATATCTGAACGAGTGTTATCGTCAACTGGTGTACCTCTATCTTCAAAGGCTAAATCATATGTTTTAACTTTGAATTTTAGTGTAGCTTGATTTTCTTTATTTACATCACCTGTTGCATCATCTGAAACTTTTAAGGTAACAACCTTAGTTCCTAATTCAGCGTTTGCAGCCACTCTACCTGTAATAGTAGCAGTTGCAGGATTTGTTTCTGAACCACTATTTTGTGAAAGAGTGTTTCCATTATTTAAGTTAACTCCAGTAGGCAATCCACTAATGTATTTAACATTAATTTTTCCATTTGTATTATTGTCGTACATTTTTAATGGAATATTTAAAGTTGATCCCCTGAAAACTTCAACTACTGGAAGATCATTTTCATTACTTCCTAACACAGACTCTGTATTATTTGTTGGATTTGTCATTTTAACAGTAGGAGCGACAGTATCCGTCACATTAAAAGTCTTTGATACTGGTTTTTGAGTAGGTGTATAAATTGTATAATCTACATTATCAATTCGTTTTGTATTTACAGTATTAGGGAATACAGCCGTAGCAATATACTTAGTAACACTTCCTACCTCATTTAATTTCGTATTGTTAGGAACATCAGTAAATGAAAAAGTACTAGAATTGAATTCCTTCCATTTAAACTGCATACCAGTTGGATAGTACTTGTCATTATTAGAAGCAGCGCTGTCTGCCACTTTAAGATGACTATGAGGATCTCCTAATTCACTTCCAATAGCACGATTTTCTGCATTGTCGTTCACCGCTTGTACGTCGACTATACGATATTTAAATTTATATGTTGCACTATTACGACCATCTGTTGCAACCACAGTTGCAGTACTTTCTCCAAACGGAGCGTCATCTGCTACAGTATTTCCTGGAATAGTATAATTGAATTCCTTACTTCCATTTGTCGAAACATTTGCAACACCTTTTGGAAGACCTGTAATGGATAAAGTGACATTATTCTTGTCATCTCGCACCCCGAATGTAGGATTGAAGTTTGCGCCACGGTAAACAATAAAACGATTATCATCCGCATTTGGTGTTAATGTTTTTCCGTTAATCGATACTGTTGGTGCAACTCTATCAGGAACTTCTGTTGGTGTTGCAGGTGCACTAAGCTCTGACTCCACTTTACCATTACTGTTTTGTACACTGGTTCTAGCTGTAATCGCTGTTGACGGTAATGCTCCTGATACATTAATAATAGCTTTTTGACCACTTGTTCTTCCTGTTCCTATAACTGTATTCCCATTATATAAAGTTACAGTAGAACCATCCGGAACTCCATCTTGTACAGTTACAACTACATTTTGTCCTTTTTCCCCTGCTTTTTCATTGACTGAACTTTGATCAATCACAGGTTGTTTAGGTTTAACTTTTAAGGTTGCAGTTGCCGAATTTGATGAATTATCAGAATATGTTGCAGTAACATTATACTTAAATATTCCTGCAGTACTTGTACTCGGTTGTCCATTTGTCCAATTCCAACGCATACCACCAGGAAAGTTTTTAGTATCATCATTTCGAACTACAAAATCTGATGCTACAGGATTACTTACATCTCCAAGAGAATCCCCAACTGTTTTTGTAACTTCTTTCCCTTTTATAGGATATAATTGTGCATCTGATCTGGTTTCCAATCTCGTTCCAGTAGCAGCATACACATATGCCTGAAGCGCAGTGAAAGCTTTTCCTTCTTTAGCGGTTACAGCCATAGTTCCTGCTGTTTGGGCTTGTGCCTCCGTAACATTATCTCTCAAACGAACCTTAATATGAAATTTATAAGCATAATCTTGACGAGGTGATACAGTTAACAGATGAGAATAAGACGCACCAGGATAAGACCCATTAGGGTTTTTAATAATACGATTTAGCTCCTCATTATCTTTCAATGATTTCAACATTTGTTGTCTCTGATCATCTCTGGTTGGACCACCGCTCATCTGAAAAAGACCACCTGCAGCTCCCCATAGTCCTTGTGAGCCTGAATCCTGATAACTATTACTTGCCAATCTCCCCAATGGGACTGTATACCTATCACCTACTCTAGTAAAATTATTAGGATTATGAGAAAGTATCCCTGTTGCTCCTGCATTTTTTTGATAACGTTCGTAGTAAACATCAGAAACAACTCCTACAGGATAACTACCTCCTGAATACAAAAGATCACGAGGTGGGTAGAACCAAAATGCATTTCCAGTAGCTCCACTCAAAGCTACACCATCATTTTGGAAGTAAACATCATAAGTAATATATTTCTTACCGTCTTCTTGGCTATATTTTGCCGTCATAAATATTTTATCGATTGTTCGGGTACGTTGACCAGCAGATGTTCCACCACCACTATTTTTTTCCTCTGAGATATACTCTTTAACATTGTACAACGGACCTTCTACTAGTACATCACCCGCTCTAAAACTAATTCCTTCACCCATACTTTGACCATTACGTGAGTCATGAGATCCAGTATTAGCAATCGTATTTTTTCCTTCTTTTACTACTTTTTCAGGAGCATTAGCCTTCGGCATTGAAGATAATACAAAAATTTTCTCATTAAGTTTTTTAGCTATTGCATCAATTTCAGCTTGTGTCAATTCTGTGCTAGTGCTATTAAGTGTATTCTTAGCATTTTCTAAATCTATTTTAATTGCCGCTAATGTAGAAGCTGGCGCCTTATCTTTGTTGATTTTTTCTAGTAGTTCTTCTACTTTTTCAATATTAGTTTGTAATTTTGTTTTGTCTAATACTGCTTGTTTTTCTGTTGCTTTATCGACTTTAGCATCTTTATTCACAGTCGGAGCATTAGTAGTTGATACTTCTGCTTTTTTGTTAGGTACTACAACTTCTTTTTCTGTTGAGATCTTGTTATTTAGAACATCTGTTTTTCCATCAGTTGAACTAGTTACTTTCTCAACACCAGCATCTTTTTCTACTTCGGCAGCACTAGCTACCCCGGCAGCACCAAAGAAGATACTAGCTCCGATTACAACTGAAGCTGCACCAACTTTAAATTTCTTAATAGAGTAACTTTCAACCTTTACTCCACTTCTTGTGTCCCTTAAATATTTATTATTTTTTCCTATCACTGTATTTCTCCTTCCTTTTATCTGAATAAAAATTAAATAAAAACAATTTCATATTAAAGGATTTTATAATAAATTTCTAAATTATTATATTTCCAGTACATTATTATACCATATTTTACTTAAAATATACTTTAATTTATGTAAAATTGAAATAAAAAATATTAAAAAATACTTATTCATTATAAAATTCAACGTTGTTTCACAATATACAATATATATATATATATATATATATATATATATATATATGCATAGACAACTTTTCTTCACAGTATAATAAATAAGAAATATTTTATATTTTTAAAAAATAAATACTTTAAAAATTACTAATTCGACTCAGTAATTTGTAAATTTTATAAACTAAAACACGTTATCTCCTAATATAGCCTAATTTCTTTCCTAAATTTAACAAGAGCAACCTCTCATAACAAAAAACTCAAAATAAACCTTACTCATACTCTTGACAGTTTTAGATACAAGAAAATCTTAACGAAAAGTGTAGCTATAACGTTTCATCAGCTATATTGAAGTCTGTTTCTACGCTACTGTTACCTGTAAAGATTTGATTACTCTCAATTAGTTTAGCACTTTTTGCCGACAACTCAAAAATATCTTCTACAAATTGCAATGTTACTTCTTCTAAGCTGACCAAAAAGTCCTAAATTTAAATGATAACTCATAGACGCAATAGTTTATCGATATATAAATTCGCTTTATAAAAGCTTTTTAGATATCTAATAAACTGTATGGGAGTGACTCTTCAAAATAGATTTCTTCAAAATCACGATTTTTGAGTCACTCCCACCAAATCATAAGTGGATTTTATGTCGTTGCTTGTATTACATATAAACTTCCACTACAAATACTCCTCTAACTCTTCTTCACTAAGTTTTAATTTCTTCGCTACTATCTCTTTAGTAAGCAATCCTTCTTTCAATAAATCTACCAACTCTTTCATTCGACCTTGTTCGATCCCTTCTGCACGACCAGCAGCTCGTCCTTCTTCTTGAGCATAAGCTAATGATGCCCAGTAATGATCTTGTTGTCTTGTTACTTCATCATACATGCGTTGTTTCTCCTTAGTCCAGTTTCGAAGATTTAATAAATTATCAGCTTGAACAATGAAATAAGGAACTAAAACTAGAAGTTATTATAAATATTTATCCAATTCATCAATACTAATATTTAGCTTTTCAGCAGCTACTTTTGGAGAAATATAACCATCTTTTATCAGAGAAATCAGCGTATTTCGTTCTTGCTCTTTCCCAAGTTCAATTCCTCGTTCAATTCCTTGTTCAATTCCTTGTTCAATTCCCAGTCTCACACCCTCAGCTCGTCCTTCTTCTTGAGCATAAGCTAATGATGCCCAGTAATGATCTTGTTGTCTTGTTACTTCATCATACATGCGTTGTTTCTCCTTAGTCCAGTTTCGAAGATTTAATAAATTATCAGCTTGAACAATTACATCATCAGGTTCGCCTGTGTACTGTTTGTTCCCAAAAAATTCTAACCATCTAATTTTCTTATAATCATTGTTTGAGTTTTCTTTATATTTTTTAAGTTCTAAAAATACGATTTTTAATAGCGGCATTTCTTTAGTGTCATTATCCACATGCATTTTTAGTTCTATATTTCTAGTTTCTTCTTTGATTAAAAAAGTACTTATAGCTTCGTCGCCATCAAAATAGTTTTGATCAACGATGGCTGCCACGTAAACAGGTGGCAATTTTTTATAAATAGCGAACTGCTCTTTTTCATTTTGTTTTAGTCTCTCTATATTGTCATTGACCTGCTTGCACAAGTATGCCCAAATACGATTAATGAAAAATACCTGCTTAGCTAGTTGAACTTCAATAATTACCTGTGCATGATTATCTAATTCCACTAGAATATCTACAGCTATATTGAAGTCTGTTTTTACATTGCTGTTGGCTGCAAAAATTTGATTTCCCTCAATTAGTTTAGCGCTTTTTGCCGGTAATTCAAAAATATCTTTTACAAATTGCAATGCTACAGTTTCATTACGAAATACTTTTTTAACAACTAGATCATAAATGGGTTTTATATTTTTATGTCGTTCCTCCATTATGTTCTCCCCCTTATTTGTATTAATTATAATTTTTCTTAATTTTATTCTACCCTATTACTAACTTTATTATACTAGAAAAAAATCATTTTTTCTAATGATATCACTATTACACTTGCGATTTTCGACAAAAGTAAAACACAAAAAAATCCAAGAAATGAATCTCTCGATTCTTCCTTGGATTTCTTACTCTTCTTGATTATCTAAATAGAAAATTTCGAAGATTTATTTTCGATGATTTAGTAATTTTTACTCTTCATCTTTTTTACGTCTTTTAGCTACCGCTAATAAGCTTCCTAAAATTCCTAGTCCTAGACCTGCTAGCCCTGTATTTGTTTCAGATTCACCAGTGTTTGCCAATCGTTTTGTAGATTTATTAGCTGTTGGATTTTCTTTGTTATCTGATGTTTTTTGTGATTGTGGTTCACCTTTTTCAGATGTTCTAATCTTCGATGGTGTTATTACCACAGGGACTTCTACCGTTGATTTTCCTGGTTCTGTAATCTTAGCTTTTCCTGGAACTTTCCCATCTGGTAATTCACTATTTGGTACTTTACCTTTTCCATCTTGTCCAATTATTACAGTGATTGTGTTTCCATTCTTACCTGGGATTTCTACCTTAGTTCCTGGTGGATATGTTGTTCCATCTGGTCTCTTAGGTGTTACTATTACATCCCCTGTATTTGGATCTTGATCTAATTCTACTGTCGGTGTCTTACGAGCAGGTGTTGTTACCACTGGTACTTCTTCAGTTGGTTTTCCTGGCTCTGTAATCTTAGCTACTCCTGGTACTTCTCCATCTGGTAAGTCTTTATTCGGTACCTTACCTTTTCCGTCTTCTCCAATTATTACAGTGATTGTGTTTCCATTCTTACCTGGGATTTCTACCTTAGTTCCTGGTGGATATGTTGTTCCATCTGGTCTCTTAGGTGTTACTATTACATCCCCTGTATTTGGATCTTGATCTAATTCTACTGTCGGTGTCTTACGAGCAGGAGTTGTTACCTCAACTGGATTAGATGGTCTCTTATTCGGTTCTGCAACAGTTCCCATTCCTGGTTTAGCCTCTTTTGGAAGTTTATCATTTGGAACCGTTCCTGAACCATCATTTTCAATTGTTACTTCAATTGTTTTCCCATCTTCTCCTGGGATTTCTACCTTAGTTCCTGGTGGATATGTTGTTCCATCTGGTTTCTTAGGTGTTACTACAGCATCTCCATTTGGTTTTCTTGTAATTACTATTTCACCTGGTTGTTCTGTTTGTGATGCGTTTGGATCTAGTTTTTTCGGTGTTTTCACTTGAACTTCTTCAGGAGTTTTACCTGGTTCTGTAATCTTAGCTGTTCCTGGTACTTCTCCATCTGGTAAGTCACTATTTGGTACTTTACCTTTTCCATCTTTTCCTATTGTTACAGTGATTGGATTTCCGTTTTCACCTGGAATTTCTACCTTCGTATTTTCTGGATATAATGTTCCATCTGGTTTCTTAGGTGTTACTGTTACATCCCCTGTATTTTGATCTTGATCTAACTCTACTGTTGTTTTCTTACGAGCTGGCGTTGTTACATCCACCGGTTTAGATGGTCTCGCTCCTGGCTCTGTTACTGTTCCTTTTCCTGGAATATCTTGTTTTGGAAGTTTGTCGTTCGGAACTGTGCCAAAACCATCTTTCCCGATTATCACAACTATTGTTGTGCCATTTTCTCCTGGGATTTTCACCTTAGTTCCTGGTGGGTATGGTGTTTCATCTTGTTTCTTAGGTGTAACAATCGCATCTCCATTTTCATTTCTTTTAATGTCGATTCCAGTTGGTTGTTCTGTCGCTGGGTTATTTGGGTTAATTTTTTTCGGTGTTTCTACCTTAACATCTTCTGCTGGTTTTCCTGGCTCTGTAATCTTACCTATCCCTGGTGTATCTTCATCAGGTAAATCATTATTCGGAACTGTACCTTTTCCATCTTTGCCAATTGTTACTTCAATAGTTTTTCCATCTTTTCCTGGAATTTCTACCTTAGTTCCTGATGGATATGTTGTTCCATCTGGTTTCTTAGGTGTTACCGTTACATCTCCAGTATTTGGATTTTGTTCCATTTCCACTGTTGGTGTCTTACGAGCTGGTGTTGTTACAGCCACTGGTTGTGATGGTTTTTTATTCGGTTCTGTTACTGTTCCTTTTCCTGGTACTTCATATTTTGGAAGTTGGTCATTCGGTACTTCGCCTGAACCATTTTCTCCTATCGTTACTACGATACTTGTTCCGTTTTCCCCTGGAATCTTCACCTTAGTATCTTTAGGATAGTTTGTTCCGTCTGATTTCTTAGGTGTTACAATCGCATCTCCATTTGGTTTTCTTGTAATTTCAATTGTACCTACTTGTGCTGTTTCCGGTGCATTAGGATCAATTTTTTTCGGTGTTTCTACCTTAATCTCTACCTCTGGTTTACCATCTTCTTTAATCTTACCTGTTCCTGGAGTATCTGTTTCTGGTAAATCATTATTAGGAACTTTTCCTGTTCCACCTTCACCGATTGTTACAGTGATTGGAGTTCCATTTTTACCTGGAATTTCTACCGTAGTTCCTGGTGGATATGTTGTTCCATCTGGTTTCTTAGGTGTTACCGTTACATCTCCAGTTTTTGGATCTTGGTCTAATTGTAGTGTTGGTACCTTTTTAGCCGGTGTTGTAATATCCACCGGTTGCGATGGTTTTTTATTTGGTTCTGTTATGATAGCTGTTCCTGGTACATCTCTTTCTGGTAAATCACCATTTGCAACTGTTCCTGTTCCATCATTTCCGATTGTTACGTCAATCGTTTTTCCGTCTTTCCCTGGAATTGTTACCTTAGTTCCTGTAGGATATATTGTTCCATCTGGTTTCTTAGGTGTTACTGTTACATCTCCAGTGCTTGGATTTTGAATCAACTCTACCGTTGGTTTCTTACGCGCTGGTGTTGTTACATCAACTGGTTTTGATGGTTCTTTATTTGGTTCTGTTACTGTTCCTTGACCTATTTCTGCTTCTTTTGGAAGATTGTCATTTGGTACTGTGCCTGAACCATTTTCACCTATCGTTACTACTATTGTTTTTCCATTTTCTCCTGGAATTTCTACCTTCGTATCTTTAGGGTAAAGTGTTCCGTCCGGTTTAGTTGGTGTCACTACTACATCACCATTGTCCTTACGAGTCATTCCTATCTTAGGAGTTTGTGTTGTGGCAACTTTTGGATCTGTTCCATTTTTCTTTTCTTCTTCATCTGAAATTCCATCATTATCATCATCTAAATCTGTAACATCTGGATCTCCATCTCCGTCTGTATCACGTTGAATAACAACTGGAACTTCTACTCGAATTTCTTCATTACCATTTTTTACTTTAACTGGAATGTTTACTTTAAGTTCTTCATCACTACCCCAATCAGTTACGCTTGGTGTTCCTGTTAATTTACCATCTTTATCAACACTTAATCCATTTACTGGACTTTCTGTTGTAATTATTGAACCGTCTTTATTCGGTGTTACAACTTTTGGTAATGTTGAAGGAACTGGTGTTTTTTCTGTAACCTTAGTTGGATCAGAAACTTTTGCAGTTAGGTTGTTTGCTTTTTTCGGATCTGTTCCATTCGCTTTTTCAACCTCATCTGGAATTCCATCGTTATCATCATCTTTATCTGTTACATCTGGCTCTCCGTCTCCGTCTGTATCACGTTGGATTGTTACATGTACTGTTACGTCTTTTTCTTCAGTTACTTCTTGTTTACCATTTTCTGTGAATTTTTCTAGAACTTTAGTAACTTTAACAGGAATGTCAATAGTACGTTCTTCTTCATCTTTATCCCAGTCATTTACTGTTGGTGTTCCTTCTAGTTCGCCTTTATCATTGACTTTTAGACCGTTCACTGTTCCATCTGGTGTGTTTGTTACAATCGTTGAACCTTCTTTATTCGGAGTTACAACTTTTGTTGGAGTTACTGGAGTTTTCTCCTTCACTTTGTCTGGATCTGTAACTGCTACTTCTAATCCATTTGCAGCTTTTGGATCTGTTCCATTTTTATCCTCTACAGTGTCTGGGATTCCATCGTTATCATCATCTGTGTCTTCTGAATCTGGGATTCCATCATTATCTGTATCACGTTGGATTGTTACTGGAACTTTTACTATGATTTCTTTATCACCATTTTTTACTTTAACCGGAATTAAGATATTACGTTCTTCTTCATCTTTTTTCCAATTATCTACTGACGGTGTTCCTTCTAACTCACCTTGTTCATTGACTTTTAAGCCATTCATTGGATTTTCTGTCGTAATTGTTGAATTTGGCATATTCGGTGTGACAACTTTTGTTCGAGTAACTGGTTTTTTCTCTTTAACTTTTTCAGGTTTCGCAACTGTTGCTGTTAAATTATTAGGAACTTTTGGATCTGTTCCATTACTTTTCTCTACATCATCTGGAATTCCATCATTGTCATCATCTGTATCTAAAACATCTGGTGTTCCATCTCCATCTGTATCACGTTGGATTATTACTGGAACATCAACTTTAACAGTTTCCGTAACATTTTCTTTACCATTTGCCGTTACTTTTTCAACGACTTTTGTTACTGTAACCGGAATATTGATAGTTTTTTCTTCATCATTGCCCCAATTTTCTACTGTTGGAGTTCCTGTTAATTTACCTTCTCCATTAACCGAAAGACCATTCACTTTTCCTGAATTGTCTGTTGTAGTAGTTGTAATTGTTGCGCCTTTTTTATTTGGTGTGACAACTTCTTTTGGAGTGACTTCTTTTTTCTCCATAACTACATTCGGTTTTGTAACTGCTGCTGTTAGATCATTTGCTACTTTTGGATCTGTTCCATTATTCTTTTCATCTTCATCTGAAATTCCATCGTTATCATCATCTAAATCGTCAACATCCGGAGTTCCATCTCCGTCTGTATCACGTTGGATTGTCACTGGAACATATACCGTAGCTTCTTCTTTTTTACCATCTTTTTCTCTCGTAATCTTAACAGGAATTGTGATATTGCGTTCCTCTTCTCCGCCAACCCAATCTTTTACGGTCGGTGTTCCTTCTAATTTACCTTCTCCATTAACTTTCAATTCATTTACTGATTCTGATGGTTCAATTGTTGCATCTTTTTTATTCGGTGTTACAACTTTTGGTAAAGTTGTCGGTACTGGAGTTTTTTCTTTCACTTTAGCTGGAGCTGTAACGATTCCTGTCAGATCATTTTTAACTTTTGGATCTGTTCCATTTCTCTTTTCATCTTCATCTGAAATTCCATCGTTATCATCATCTTTATCTGTAACATCTGGATCACCATCTCCATCTGTATCACGTTGGATTTTAACCGGTACACTTACGTTAACTTCTTCCGAACCATTCTTAACCTTAACTGGAATAGTGATATTACGTTCTTCTTCACCTTCACCCCAAGAGTCTACTTTTGGTTTTCCTGTTAAACTTCCATTATTAGCAACTGTTAATCCATTTATAGCAGTTGGTGTTTCTATCGTTGAGTTTTCTTTATTTGGTTTTACTACTTCTGGTATATTAACATCTGTATTTTCAGTGACGGTAGATGGTTTTACTACTCCTGTTAGACCGTATGATGTTTTATTTCCTGGTTTGTCAGGAGTTTTCGGATCTGTTCCATTTTTCTTTTCTTCCTCATCCGTAATTCCATCATTATCATCATCTGTATCTGTCACATCAGGAGTACCATCTCCGTCTGTATCACGTAGAATTGTAACCGGTACGCTTACTTTGATTTCTTCATTTCCATTCGTAACTTTAACCGGAATTGTGACATCACGTTTTTCTTCGTCTTTGCCCCAAATTTCTACTTTTGGCGTTCCTGTTAATTTACCTTCTCCATTAACTGTTAAACCATTTTCTGATTTTTCTGTTGTTATCGTTGAGCCATCTTTATTTGGTGTGACAACTTTTTTAGAGTCAACTGCACGTTTCTCCAAAACTTCATTTGGTTTCGTAACTTCTGCTGTTAAATTCGTAGGTACAGTAATATTCACACTAACATTATCTGTTGTTTGGTCTGGATATTCTACCACAACAACCGCAGAAACAGTTTGCCCACCTTGGCTTGTGTTTGGTGGAGTTAACCAACGATATTTTGTCCCTTTCGGAAGTTCTGTTTTATTCGCAATACTATCTTCTGCATTAGGCGTTGAGTTTTTAGGTACCGTTTGGTCTTTTCCTACTGGGTTATACTTGTCATTTTGCCCTTTGACTACAATTTCAATAATTTTTTCAGCCTTATTATCATTCTTATCATAAGCTTTAATCGTTACTTTTGCAGTTCCAGGCGTTCCTGTAGGAGTTCCTACGATTTGATTATTTTCAAATTTCAATCCCTCTGGCAATCCTGTTACTTCAATTGGAGTATTTTCACGCATTCCAACCTCCGCCATCGTTATCTTTAACTGTTACTGGAATTGGCGTAATTTTCTCACGACTTGTAACTGTTGCTCCATCCGCTGAAATAGTTGGTGCTGTCTTATCACGTGGTGTTACCTCAAATGAGAAAATCACCGGATTAGCTTTGTTACCTGAATCATCTTTTGCGTTAAATATAATTGTATTTTGTTTACCAACATCTTCTGCTACAGTTTTAATTGTAAACTTAACTTCTTTTAATATAGGTGTATCTTTTACATAACTAGCCGTCACTGCCCCTAAAGTATATCTATTAAAATATTTACTTAGAAAATCATTCATATCAAAAGTAACATTTTTGTCATCTCTTGCCGTCACTGTAAATGTTACAGTTTCCCCTTCTACTACCTTTATGTTGTTAACAGATAGTGTTAAAACTGGTGCTTCATTATCTGGTGTTTTTGCTTTGTCTGTTGCAGGTTCTGAATCATCACTAGTTCCATTTTTTGTTATAGCTGTTACTTCTGTTTCATTTTTTACTTTTTCAGCAGGGATTGTGATTTCACCTGTGTCTGCATTGATTTTGATTTCTGGATCACTTGAAGTCCATTGGTTAAATGGATCTTTCATTCCCACTACTTTTTTCGATGAACCATCTTCTCCCGTGTAAGTAACTGTAATTTTGTCTGCTTTTGTTGGGTCTTGTGGTTTTGCTATTACAGATCCATCTTCTTTTGCTGTTACTGTTGGTTTTTCAGGTTTTGGTGCTCTTGCTGTTTCTGTTGCTGGATCTGAATCAACACTATTTCCATTTTTTGTTATAGCTGTTACTTCTGTATTGTCTTTTACCTTGTCAGCTGGAATTGTGATTTCACCTGTGTGACCATCAATAGTTACACCTGGATTGTTCTCAAGAGTCCATGTTCCATCATTTCCTTTATTACCTACTACTGTTACTTTTGATCCATCTTCGTCTTTATAAGTAACCGTAATTTTATCTACTTTGGCTGGATCTTTTGGTTTTGCTGTTACATCACCAGTATTTGGTGCCGTTACAATTGGTGTTTCAGGTTTCGGTGCTTTTGCAGTTGCTTTTGCAGGAGTTGATTCATCACTGTTTCCATTTGTTGTTACTGCTGTTACTTCTGTATTATCTTTTACTTTATCAGCTGGGATTGTGATTTCTCCTGTATTTGCATCGATTTGAACTTCTGGATTACCCGTAACAGTCCACGTTCCATTTCCGCCTTTAATTCCTTCAGCCGTCTTTTTCGAACCATCTTCTCCTGTATAGCTAACTTTGATTTTATCTACTTTCGTTGAATCTTGTGGTTTGGCTGTTACAGATCCATCTTCTTTTGCTGTTGCTAATGGAGGTTCTGGTGTTTTTGCTTTATCCTCTGTAACATGAATAGGTGCATCTACAATAAATGTTCCACGTTCTGGAATAATCACTTCCACTTTACCATACACAGGTGCACCTGGCGCTGTCGCTTTTGATACATCCGGGTCTTTAAACCAACGATAAGTTGTACCCTTTGGCAACTCATCCGGATTTGCAATACTATTAAAAGCATCTGGAATAACGCCTACTTTAGTCGTTTGTGGCTTAGATCTTGGTTTTAAGTCGTATTTGTCTGCTTCTTCTGGTTTTAATGGTAATACACCAATAATGGCATTTTCGCCAGTTCTATAACGTCTATATCCACCATCTGTATACCCTCCATAAGCAAGGAATGGGTCATTGGCTAGGCGTTTTTTCATTTCAGCAAGCATCGGATTATTGGTATTTTTATCTCCCCAATCCGACATAATACTATTGTTTAAATCATCACCTTCAAGAATTTTAGTTTTAAAAGTGATAATTGAACGTTGCCCAGCAACTACGTTCATTTTGTCTTCTATGACACCTCGAACAAGATTATACTCAAGTCGATTTTTATAAATCCCTAACATATCATTAACACGTGGAGCGGCATCTGGATTACGATCAGTACCATCACTAGAGTTACGATAAATATTCCATCTCCAAGTATTAGACGGATTTATATAATCCATCCAAGCATCAACATTTTCTCCGTATGTTGCTCCTGAACGACGTTCACCATCTTTAACATAAGCGCGGTAAGCTGAGTTTTCATACTCCCATGCTGATGCGCTATCATACTTCTTGTGGAAAGTCTGTTTTCCATCTTGGTATTTTGTATAAGTAAATTCATAAGGATCTCCAACTGTACGAGGAATCGCAAGTGAAATTTTTTTAGAAACACCAGCCAGTCCATTTGGTCTTGGACCTGAATCTAAGATCCAGTAGTAATATTTATTCCCATCGTTTTCGATACGTTCTTCACGGTAAACACGGATATTATCATAGGCTTTATCAGCCGTTCCCTTACTTACGAAAGCATATTGCTTCGTATCTGGTGAGAATACATCACGTTCTGAATAGTTAATCATAGGATTTTTAATCCAACCAACACCGAAATCTGTTACTTTTGTTGCACGAACCGTACTTGTTCCACGACCAACTACTTGACCATTCTTTTTGATAACAGTCGTAACAACTGCATCTTTTACCATCAAGTTCGTATCAACATTAATCGTGAAGTATCCATTTGTTTGTGATTTAGTTTTAAAAGTTTTTCCACCAACAGTTACCTCAACATCAGCTTCTGCCGCTGTATATCCGTCAACTTGAGCAATTCCTGCTAAACTATCATTAAAAGCTACTGTATCTGCCGGACTTACTTTAGTGGTATAAACACTCTTTCCATTAACTACTAACTCAACATTATCTCCAACTTCGATACCTTTAGCATTTAATTTAAATGTTCCTGTATCGTCAAGTTTAGAAGTAAGCACAGTTGTACCATTTCTCTTAATCTCAATTGTTGAAGATGGTGTTGCATATCCTGTAATAAATCCAGAGTTCGCTACAACAATTCCAAGATTTCCACGGCTGGTTGCTGTATCAATTGGTGCAGATCTTAGATTAGAACCCACTTCTATATTATCGCCATTACGCGAATCACGAGATCCAGTATTAGCAATCGTATTTTTTCCTTCTTTTACTACTTTTTCAGGAGTATTAGCCTTCGGCATTGAAGATAATACAAACAGCTTATCGCTAAGTTTCTTAGCTACCGCATCAACTTCAGCTTGTGTCAACTCATTATTATTTAATGCATTTTTAGCATTTTCTAAATCTATTTTAATAGCCGCTAAAGTAGACGCAGGCGCTTTATCTTTATTAATTTTTTCTAAAAGTTCTTCTACTCTTTCAATATTAGTTTGTAATTTTGTTTTGTCTAATACTACTTGTTTTTCTACTGTTTTTCCAATATTAGCATTATTGTTTACAGCGGGAGTATTTCCAGTGGCTAACTCCTCTTTTTTAGCAGGTTTCGCTTCCTCTTTACCAGGCGAAACTGCTACTTCAGTATTTTTCTCTACAACTTCTCCTGCATTAGCTACCCCAGCAGCTCCAAAGAAGATACTAGCACCAATTACAACCGAAGCCGCCCCTACTTTAAACTTTTTAATAGAGTAACTTTCAACTTTTACTCCACTTCTTGTGTCCCTTAAATATTTATTATTTTTTCCTATCACTTTTGTTTCTCCTTCCTTACATTTCTTAAATAAAACCAATCCGAGATTATAGGTATTTATAATAACTTATGCAAACTATTATATTCCAATTCTTTATTATACTTTCTGAACTTAAAATATACTTTAAATTATGTATATTTAAAACGAAAAAATAATAAAAAATTAATACTTTTTATAAAAAAACAATATCTTTTACTCGAGATATATATTAAAATGTAAACGTATTTATCACTCTTTAAAAACTGATAAAATAATAAGTTTTTTAATTTTAACTGCAAACTCTACTCTTTAAATAATAAATCAAAGTATTAAATCATAATTCTAAATTTATAAAAATAGGGAGTGACTCAAAAATCGCAATTCCATAGAAATCGATTTCATCAAGTCACTTCCACAAAATTTATTAGATAGCTAAAAAGCTTTTATAAAGCTAATTTAGATGTCAACAAACCACTGCACCTATGAGTTCTCGTATAATTTTTTTAAAAAGTTTAGGACTTTTGGGTCAGCCTCATTATTTATAATTTTTTAGATTTTCACAATTTAATAAATATAATTTACTATATAACGATAGTTTTCTTTTAAAATATTATTAAATTATAGAGAAAATATAACTAACTTTACATTTTACGATTTTTATGTAGTGCGTATTTCAAAAAACTTTTTATCATTATTTTTTCTCTACAGTCTTCTTCACCTTATTATAACGACGAATAGTGTAAATTGAATCCAAAATATTTGGTAACAATACAAGCACAATAATAACTGAATATATCACTTCATTTAGTGTCTCTCCAAAAAAACTTATCAACAACCCTTTGTTCACTAAAGAGATAACAAGATATATACAGCATACTATTGCTACTCCTAAACTTATTATCAATACTATTTTTGAATTACTATTCCTCATTCTAATACTATCTATTTCCTCATCTGATAACTTTTTTAAAAGTAATTTCTCTCTTTTTATCATTTTTCTCGATATCACAAATAATATTAAACATAAACTACAAAAAATTACCCACAATACTTCAAATAAAATTTCTGATATGCCCATAATATTCACCTCCATTTAAAATTATTATGTCACATTAAATGTACAAAAAACTACTCACATATATAATTTGGAATTAAGAAAGTGATTTATAGATTAACCCATTTCATATACTAATCAAGAAGCTTCCAGAAATGAAGAAAGAGAGTGACTCAAAAATCCTGATTCTAACATTAAGTCACCCCCACAAGGTTTATTAGATATCTAAAAAAGCTTTTATAAAGCGAATTTAGATGTCAACAAACCACTACTTCTATGAGTTATAATATACACTTTTTTTAAATTTAGGACTTTTGAATCCTCCAATTGTTTCCAACTTATTTTCATTAATATACACTCAGAAATAAATATACATACACTAATTCCACAAAATACAATTCTTTGAACTCTATGCTTTTTGTATTTTCCCTAACTTCTCCGCTCTTTCTAACGATGAATCAATATTTTCACATATGTTTTCAACACCAATTTTCTCTATAAATCCTGCTTTTTCCATAACATGATACGGTTGTTCATTTACGTGAGATAATATTAGTGTTAGCCCACGTTTTTTACAAGTTTCCAATATTTCTTCTAATACCTCTAATCCTGAAATATCCATAACAGGAACATTACGCATTCGTATAATCAAAACATTTTTTCCTTCACCATGTTCAAAGTTAGTAAATACATTTGCAGCTCCGAAGAATAATGCTCCAAATATTTCATAGACAATTGTATTTTTAGGAACATATTTTAAATCAACTTCCTCTGACAGTTTATCTTCATCAGATGAACCTTTGTATGTCCATTGTCTTACTTCTGCAATATCTGACATACGTTTTAAGAATAGGAACGCGGCTAATACCATACCGAACTCTATCGCAATAACTAAATCGAAGAATAACGTTAATAAGAATGTAATAATTAATACCGCAATATCACTTTTCGGTGCAGTCTTTAACATACGCACACAAATACGCCAGCCACTCATATTATAACCTACAATTATTAATATCGCAGCCAAGCAACTCATAGGTATATACGATGCATATGGCATTAAAAATAACAGTATTAATAATAGAGTAAATGCATGTACCATTCCAGCTACTGGTGTTCTACCTCCATTTTTCACATTAGCTGCCGTTCTCGCAATGGCACCTGTTGCAGGTATTCCTCCGAAAAGTGCTGACATAAAGTTCCCAACACCTTGGGCTACTAATTCTGCATTAGATTTGTGCTTACTACCTGTCATACCATCAGACACTACAGCTGATAGCAAGGATTCTATTGCAGCTAATATTGCTATCGTAAATGCGGGTAACATCATCTCCCTAACTAGAGAGAACGAAATTGTAGGCATTGTAAAACTAGGAAGCCCTGCTTTAATCGTATATAGATCACCAATAGTTTTTACCGGTAATTTGAAAATAGCTACTAAAAATGTTGTAACTAGTATTGCGATTAAAGAACCCGGTATTTTCTTAGAGACTTTTGGCCAAAATACTTGGATTAATATCGCAAGAATACCTATTGCTAAAGTTATAAAACTTATACTTTTTATATTATGACTATACGCAACTATCTTTCCAACAAACTCAGCAGGAACTGCTCCCATACTTAATCCTAGGAAATCTTTCACCTGACCAACTACTATTCCCATAGCAATCCCTAGAGTAAAACCAATAGTAATTGTTTTAGGAATGAATTTAATCAAGTCACCAAAGTGAAATAATCCCATCAGGATTAACATAACTCCTGCCATCAGTGTTGCAACAGTTAATCCTGCAATTCCGTGTTCTGCTATGATTCCATAAATAATAACGACAAAAGCGGCTGTAGGTCCACCTATCTGAACCCTACTCCCACCTAAAAATGAAATAAAAAAACCTGCTATAATCGCAGTATAAAGACCTTGTTCTGGATTCACCCCAGATGCAATCCCCAAAGCAATCGACAAAGGCAATGCTATAACAGCTACTATCAAACCAGCAATTACATCTTTTAAGCATTGTTCCTTTGTATAACTTTTCATTACACTAAATAACTTCGGCTTAAGATATTTAAATGAATTCATCTTCTCCTCCTACCTCCTGAGAATCTTTAGTATTAATAGTTTAGCATATAATGAAGAAAAACTCTAGTTAAATCAGAAGTACTCTTGAAATATTTTAAAATTTCATAATATATCTTCTTACAACTAGAGTTTAATCTATTATATAATAAATTTATTTGTTATAAATCATAAAAAGGGAGTGACTTAAAAATCCTAGATTTTAAAAAAGTTTACAAAAAACTCATAGACGCAGTGGTTTATTGATATCTAAATTCGCTTTATAAAAGCTAATAAACTGTGCATGGGTGACTCGACAAAATCTTGTTTCTTAAGAAATCACGATTTTTTAATCACTCCCTAAATTTTCCTTTGATATCACTAATGATATTCGCCAAAAGTTCCTCATTAGCAGTATCATACCAAGTTCCATTCATTTTATTTCTGAACCATGTTAACTGACGTTTTGCATAACGGCGTGAATTCTGAGAAATAGCTGCAATAGTATCTTCTTTAGAAACATTACCCTTAAGATACGGAATCATCTCCTTATATCCTATCGCTCCTAGAGCTTGCAGTTCTAAACCATATTCTTCTATAATTTCTCTAACCTCTTGTTCTAAACCTTCTTCAAACATTAGCTCAACGCGCTTATTAATACGATTGTATAGAACTTCCCTGTCTGTATTAAGAACTATTAAAAATGGATTATAACAATCTAGAACAGTATCACCATTGTTGTTTGTTGTTACACTTTTCTTTTCATTCATTACATAATTATATGCATTAATTACACGACGGTGATTTTCTAGGTCAATTGTATTGTATGTATCTGGATAGTTTTCTTTTAGATATTCTCTTGCCATATCTACATCTATATCATAAGTTTTCTCCTCTAAATCAGTAAACTCATATTTATTTAGGACAGCATTCATATAAAAACCTGTTCCACCAATTAATAATGGCATCTTTCCTCGAGCATGTATTTCTTCAATTTTCTTACGCGCTAGTTTTTGAAAATCATAGACAGAACAAGTATCAGTAGGTTCTAATTCATCTATTAAATGATGAACTATCCCATCCATCTCTTCTTTTTTCACCTTCGCAGAACCTATATCAAACTTTTTATAAATTTGAACACTATCTATAGAGATTATTTCACAGTTGAACTCTTTTGCAAGTTCTATACTAAGTGCTGTTTTACCAACTGCAGTTGGGCCTACTATCGCTATTAAAGGTATTTTTTTCATCTTACCTCCTACACTATACGCTTAAACATTTTTTCTAAATCTTTTTTCTCCATTTTTGTAATTATCGGACGTCCATGTGGGCACGTAAATGGATTCTTACATTCATAAAGGTCACTAATAACCTTATTCATCTCTACATCTGTAAGTACTTGATTTGCTTTTATAGACATTTTACAACTTGCCATGGCAATTGCATCATTTCTTAATTCGTTAAAAGTTATATTGTTATTTCTTAGAACCTTCTCGACAATAATTTTTATCATTTGCTCTTCGTCTTCTTCTATCCAACCAGGAAATTCACGAACAACATAAGAATTGTCTCCAAACTCCTCAAAAACAATACCAAGTTCCTCGAATTTTTCTAAATTATTACGAACTTCAGCCGCTTCTTCTACAGAAAAATCAAACATAAGCGGTATTAACATCTGTTTTTTATAATTCTTTCTTTCTATAAATTCACGTTGCAGTTTCTCATAATTATATCTTTCCGCTGCGGCATGCTGATCTATAAGGAATAATTTATTGTCAGCCTCTGATAAGATATATGTTTTAAAGATTTGTGCCAATACTTTTAAATCAGGTAGCGTACGAACTTTTGTATCATCATTTTGAATAATTTTCGCATCTTTAATTTCATTAAAATGACTATCATCTTTTACTACATTAGAGACTACTTCTTCAATATGCTCATCATAACGCGCGTTGTCTTCTTTTTTAGAGAAATTCATGAAGTTCTCTATCTCTTTTTTAGTTGGTTTATCACCATATTTATTTCTATTATCACGAGGATGTGAACTATAGCTTAAATCTGGTAAATCACTCTTAATTTTCTGAGTTTTACTTCTTTGATTAAACGTATTTTCTTTAGTTTGTACTGGTGTTTTTTCTTCAACAGTATTTGTTAACAAATCCCCTCCAAAAAGAAATTCATCTTCATGAATAATATGACTTGCAACTTCTTCTTGATTACCAGAAAAACTACTGTCATCTTTAGTAGTTCCTAGATATTCTTTGGAGATATTTGTAAACCTACTTTCTCTTTCATCACTGCCAAGAAGTTTTTTAGGTTTACCTGAGAAACTATTTTCATCTTCTGTTTTTATACCTAGTTCCTTTGACTCTTCAGAGAAACTATTCTCACCTTGAACATTGTCCACAACTTCTCTCTGCTCTTCTGAAAAATTAATCTTATCTTCTACATCTCCAAATTTACTATCTAGTTCATCTAAGAAATTAATTTTTTCGATTTTCGCTTTTTCTTTTTTCGTAAGAACATTATTCATTCCTTGTGGAATATATGTATAATTACTTAGTCTTTCTGCGATAACTTCTTTTATTAGACGTATTAACTCCGCTTCTTTCGATAATCTAACTTCTTGCTTAGTTGGGTGCACATTAACATCTAATAAAATTGGGTCCATTTCGATATTAATTACACATAATGGATACCTATTAATCATTAATAGCGTTCCGTAAGCATCGATTATAGCATTTTGAATTCCATAATTTTTAATATAACGACCATTAATAAAAATATTTATATAGTTCTTACTAGCTCTTGTCTCTTCTGGTACAGAGATATAACCAAATACTTTGTAATCATCGTTGCTACCACTAAATTCTATCATATTTCTAGCGACACCCATATTATAGATTTTAGATAAAATCTTATGAACATCACCATCACCATATGTTTTAAAGGTAATCTTACCATCTACATGCAGTTCGAAAGCTACATTAGGATAAGACAGGGCAAACTTATGAATAATATTAGTAATATTAGCTTGTTCTGTATGTGGATTACGTAGATATTTTAACCTTGCTGGTGTATTGTAGAATAAATTTCCCACACTTAAATCAGTTCCTTTAATAGGTGCGTAATATTCCTCAGAAACTACTTTCCCACCTTCAAGAACTAGCATCTTCCCTTGCGCTTCTCCCGCACAACTTTTTATCGTTACTTTACTCACAGATGAAATACTCGCTAGCGCCTCACCTCTAAAACCTAGCGTTTCTATGTGAAATAAATCATAGTCAGCACTTATTTTACTAGTCGCATGGCGTAAAAATGCACGTGCCAAATCATCATTAGTAATACCACTACCATTATCAATAATTCTAATTTGTTGAATACCAAATTCCTTGATTATAACTTTAATATTTGTACTCCCTGCATCGATAGAGTTCTCCACAAGCTCTTTAACAACAGAAGAAGGTCTTTCAACAACTTCTCCTGCCGCTATTTTATTTGATAATTCTGCAGATAATATATTTATTTTTCCCATTTAATTTATTTCACATCCTCACTTATTTTTCTCTGTAATTCATAAAGAAGATTAAATGCTTGCATTGGTGTTGTTTCTAAGAAGTTTACACTCTCTAATTGCTTTTTGATTTCATCAAATTTCTCATTATCACCATCGAAATCCAATTGTAATTTTGCATAATTTTTTCCTGATTTCTCTTCAGCTTTTAATTGTTTTCTAATAGTTTTCTCTAACTCTTCTTTAAGTTCTTTTTCTAGTTCAGAACGAAGTTGTGCTCTTAAAGCTTCCTCGTCTATTTTTACAACTTCTTCTTTAACTACTCGACTGCTGTATTCTTGTTCAAGTTCTTGACGTATTTTTTCTCTTAATTTTTCTTCAGATTCTTGTGATGAATTTTCATTTAATAATACCTTATTATATCTAGCATTATCAACAAGGTCCTCACTACCTTTATTCCCACTTTCTAATTCTCTTAAAATTTTATTAGCGCCTACGATAACATCTTCTGGTAGATGGGCAAGTTGAGCAACATGAATACCATAACTCTTCTCGATAGGTCCTTCATTAATTTTATATAAGAAAATTAGTTTTCCATGATCTTCTTTTGCAGAAACATGGATATTCTTTATTCCCTGGGTAATATTTTCTAACTTTGTAAGCTCATGATAGTGAGTTGAGAATAATGTTTTACATTTGATAGTATTATTAATATATTCTAATATTGATTGAGCTAAGGCAATACCGTCATACGTCGATGTTCCACGACCAATTTCATCAAAAATTAATAATGAATTTGCAGTAGATTCGACTAAAGCATTCTTCGCCTCAATCATTTCAACCATAAACGTCGATTTCCCTCCAGCAAGATCATCACTCGCACCTATTCTCGTAAATATTTTATCGAAAATCGGTAGATTTGCAGAAGTCGCTGGAACAAATGATCCAATTTGTGCAAGAATCACAATAAGAGCAAGCTGTCTCATATAAGTGGATTTACCAGACATATTCGGCCCCGTAATAAGCAAGATATTATTATCTTTGTCTACTTTACAATCATTACTAATATAACTATTAGCACTCACATTTCTTTCGACAATCGGGTGACGACCATCAACAATATCAATAATATTATTATCATTAAATTCAGGTTTAACATAACCATATTCTTCCGCTACATCAGATAATGAAACGAACACATCAATATCACTTAGAGTATTCGCAACTCTTTGTAATCTTACGATATAATTATAAATCTTCGTCTTAACTTCTTGGAACAATTGTAATTCTAATTCTTCGATTTTCGTCTTAGAATTCACGATGTGTTCTTCAACTTTTTTTAGTTCTTCAGATACAAATCTCTCACAATTAGATAGTGTTTGTTTCCTATGATAACCTAGTTCTGTTGGATTTATAGTCTTAAGCCCTACTTTAGATACTTCGATAAAGTAACCAAAAATCTTATTGTATCCAACTTTTAGATTTTTAACCCCAGTTCTCTCTTTTTCACGTTCTTCGATTTCTAGTAAAATTCTATTTCCGTTTTTACTAGCATTTTTATAACTATCTAACTCTTCATTAAAGCCTAATTTAATTACATTACCTTCTTTAACAGTCTGACCAGCTTCTTCATGGATTGTTGCTTCAAGATAGTCGTATAAATCTGTTAATTCATCGATATTCTCTGCGATATCTTTTAATTTATTAGATTCAAATCCTAATAGTAATTTCTTGATTTCTGGTATTTGAGCCAATGTTTTCTTTAGATTTAATAATTCCTTAGGACTTACGATATTATAAGATACTTTTGTAGAAATTCTTTCAAGGTCATATACTTCTTTCAAACTAGTTTTAACATCAGCTTTTTCAAAATAATGTTTAGTAAAATCTTCTACGATTTCCTGACGTTTTTTAATTTCTTTAAGATCTAACAATGGATTTTCTAACCATTTTTTAAGTTTTCTTGATCCCGCAGCTGTTGAAGTTTTATCTACAATACTAAGAAGAGAACCTTTCTTACCACCATTAGCCATGTTCTGAGTAACTTCTAAGTTTTTTAATGAGTAGTTCGTCATATAAACAAACTTATCTTTAAAATATACTTCAAAATCTTTAAGGCTTGAAATATCTTTATTTTGAGTTCTTTCAATATAATCTAAAAGAACATCACATGCTACACGTAGATTATTGTCAGTAAGATTACTTGTTTTTTCCTTATTAATATCAGTATTTAATTCAACTTCAGTAATATAAGCACTAATATCTAACTCTTGATCTTTTATGCTAATTACTTCTTTAATATTATTTTTTAGTACTTCGTCTTGTAGGTCAGCCATAGTTTTTAGTACAGTACAACGGCTATCACCAGTCATAATATCACAAAATGCGAAGTATATATTATTATCATTCACATATGCACTACCTAAGTAGTTATTCTCATCGTAGTTTTTGTAGTTCATGTAAGTCCCTGGTGTGATTACCTGAACTACCTTACGCTCTACGATTTTCCCTTGACCAGGTTCAGAAACTTGTTCGCATATAGCTACTTTATATCCATTATTTACTAAAGTATCAATGTAAGCTGCTGATGAATGAAATGGAACTCCACACATAGGAATTTTTTCAGCTCCTCCATCACGAGCAGTTAAGGTTATTTCTAATATTTTTGACGCTCTAGTCGCATCTTCAAAGAACATCTCATAAAAATCACCAAGACGGTAAAATACAAATGCATCTTGATAATCTTTTTTTATCTTCAGATATTGTTCTATCATTGGAGTATATTTCATCTCAAAAGTTCCTTTCTCTTAATTTCTTCCATGTATTTATAACATATATAATTTTAGCATAAAACACGAGTTTTTTAAAATAGTATTCCTTAATTTCCTAAAGTGTTAATATTACAACATTGTTATTTTTAATATATTTATACCCATAAACATATTATACATTTTTCAAAAAAATCAATGGAAACTCAATAACAAATCTAGTATCAATAGTTCTATAAGTTAATCGCAGTTCGTTATAATAAAAGTACTTAAAGACTATACCAAATACTTTTATTTTTTATATAATGGTCTGATTTTTGAATTTCTATCAGGGTTTGGAAGTCCTAACCTTTTAGCAAATTGGTAATACTTTTCAAATTCCTCATCAATTTTATGACAGTTAGGTATATGACTTAAATAACTGAACCTTTTAAAATCATTTTAAGATAATTTCTTATTACACATTATTATTTTTACCTCTTATATTTAATATTTCTATTATTTTTTCTTCTGTCAAGTCTTTCCATCTTAAATTGTTATTTTTTATATATTCACTTAATTTTCCCATGTCAAGATCTGGATAAAGATTTTCAGATGCTGTATATCTACTATCTGTTGCATATTCATCAAACTCATATAGTAATTTATCATCAACCATAAATATTTCTCCTTATAATACTCTATATAATCCAATTAATTATAACATTTTCTCATAAAATATACATTATTTAAAATAACATTTTTCAAATTACAAAAAGATTAATACTAAAGAAAACTAATTTATGTTATAAACATAGTATAAATTGATTATAATATGAATGAAAGATTATTTTGAAAGAGGATGAAGAATATGTTTAACTTAGAAAATATGAACGAATATGAACAATATTCATATTTAATAAAGATGTGTGATCCTTATATTAGTTATGAGGTAATAAACGGTGAATTGAAAAAAGTTTTCAAAGATGAAACTCCTGATATAATTTATGAAGCACAAGAAAAAATTAAAAGTTTAATCTCTTCACCTGGATTTGAACTTCCTAGATAATAAAATAAAAAACACTTGGTAAATTTACCAAGTGTTTCTCTTTTACGTTTTCTAGTACCAAGCAACTACTCTTGTATCTGAAAAATCATTTTCATCTAACATTCTCAATAATCCTTGATATGCATGCATTAAATACATTGTTTGTTTATATTTATCTGCTCGTTTAATTAATCTAGCCTCTCTTGATTTCAAGTCCAACTCTATAGTTCCATAATCTTCAGCGTTCTCTGGGAAATAATTATATACAACAACATTATTAGTAATTTTAATCAATTTCAAAAGCAACATAGTTATTCCTCCTCTACTAAAATCAAAAAGTGCTCATTATTTTATATTTTTCTTCTTCTGTTAAATCATCTAGAGATATATTGTTCTCTTTCACGTATTCTCTTAATTTTCCTATATTTAAATGTGTTGGTATATCTTCTCCGGTTGTAAATGTACCATCTGGAGAAAGTTCATCTAATTTGTATAGTTCCTCTTTGTTTATCATTAGAAATACTCCATATATCGTGTTTTTTTATCTATAATTAATTATATCACTTTTTCAATTAATAATCTCAATCAATCTGTTATATTATGAGACATACAAAAACTAAAAATAGATGTCAGAATAATTTATATTCTCCGCACTGTTTTTTTAGAATAACTATTCTGTCAATTGATTATTAAATTTTTATTTGATATAATCAATTTGGAGAGAGAAGTTAAGGAGTGTAATATCTTCTAATAAAGATGGTGGCTACTTCAATGTGAAAGGGGCTGATGCTTATGCTCATAAGTATCGAAATCTTGAAGAAAGGAGTAGCAAATTGTCAGCTTACGAAATCATACAGACAATTATTAGAATAAATCTATTGATTGTTACAATAGTTGGAGTATGTATCTCAGCATTAAAAAAGACAATAAAAAATAACCATCTTTTAAACTTTGAACGGGTTAAGATGGTTATTTTTTAATAACATTTTAATCAGAGTCACCGTCTTTGAAACGGCTCTCTTTCTTACTTTTATTCTAACATAAATAAATTTAGAATGCAATATTTTTGATAAACAGTAAATATACATATAAACTATTTATTTTTAAGAATAAGTTGTTCCATTGTATAATTACATCAAAGGAGTTGACTTATGTTAAATTTCATAAAAAATAAAACAAATTTATCGATATTGATTTTTTATTTTATATTTAGTTTTTCTAGTTTATTATTTATATTACTAGCTGAATATAATAACAATAAAACACCTACATTATTCCTTAAGCAATTTGTTTTCTATACGATTGGTCTTGGAATAATATATTTACTTCAAAAAATACCAATAGATTATATAGAACGATTTTCTATATTCTTCTATTTACTTGCACTAGTTCTTTTGGTCGGTATATTCTTAGTTCCGCCTAGTCTTGCACCTATTGTAAATGGTGCTCGCAGTTGGTATAACTTCGGATTTTTCACTTTACAACCTTCAGAATTTGGTAAAATAGCCACAGTAGCGATGATTAGTATGCTGATAAAAGAAAAGAGTTTTAAAGATAATACAGATACTGTAAAACTTTTAAAAATAGCATTAATAATTTCAATACCTTTCGTATTGGTCGCTAAAGAAAATGACTTAGGTAATGGCTTATTTTTCATCTTTTTATTCTTAGGTTTAGTATTTTTAGTCTGTAATAAAGGGAAGACATTATTCAGAATCTACTCTGTGGTAATAGCTGGGCTAGCAATTATTATTCTTGCAGCCTTATATTTCCCAAAACTTCTAAGTCTAGTTGGATTAAAATCTTATCAGCTTAATCGTATTCTTTCATGGTTAAATCCTGAAGCCTATAAGCTTGATTACTCTTACCAAATCACTCAAGTTCTTAGTGAGATTAAATTAGGTGGACTTACTGGTACATTCGCTAAAAATAAAAACTATATAGATGAACAATTTAATGATTTTATCTTTTCTATAGTTGCTAAAAACTTTGGATTTATAGGTGCTGCAATATTCTTAACTATTTTCTTTATATTCATACTAAGATTATTCAATATAATGAAAAAATGCGAACAAGGTAACTACAGCTATTACTTTATTTTATTAGCTATTTGTAGTTTTTGCTTCTCATTCTTCATCAATATTTTTTCAACACTTAGTATTATTCCTGTAATTGGTATAAGTATGCCATTTATAAGTTATGGTGGAAGTTCATTAATAGCCAACAGTATTCTCTTCGGAATAATCGTTAAAATAAACGCTACGATTCATGAAGAATATTTGGAAGATGAATATTACGAAAACTACGAAGAAGAATATGATGAAGATCAATATATTGATGGTTCTCATCCTTTAGATCCTGTATACGATAATAGCTATTATGAGGAAGAACCTCAACAATATCGAAGAAGCAAAAGAAAAAGATAAAAAAAATGAGGATAGAAATTTTTTCTATCCTCATTTTTCGTTTTATTTTCTTACATCTTCAATGAATTTATCATCGATAGTTTCTAATAATTTCCCTAAAATTGATTTAGCTGCGTAGTAATCACGGATATCGAATACTGCATTGTGAGTGTGAATATAACGTGCACAAATACCGATTACAGTTGTTGGAATACCATTTAATGCTTGGTGAATATTACCAGCATCTGTTCCTCCTGGTGAAGTGAAGTATTGGTATTTAATTCCATTTTCTTCAGCAAGTGCTACGATTTTTTCTCTCATATTAGCACGAAGTACCATAGTTCTATCAACTAATCTTACTAAGAATCCTTCTCCTAGGCGTCCGTTACTTGTTTCTTTTCCATCCATATCGTTTGCTGGACTACAGTCTACTACGAAACATACATCAGGTTTAATCATATTAGCTGCCACTGTTGCTCCACGAAGACCTACTTCTTCTTGAACAGTAGCACAAACTACTAGGTTGAAGTCTAATTCTTTATCAGCAAATTCTTCTAAGATTTCTGTAATAATTACACATCCGTAACGGTTGTCAACAGCTTTACTCATAAATCTATTTTCAGTAAGTTGTTCGAATGTTGTTTTTGGTGTAACAAATGCACCTTCGCGAATTCCCATTTCTAAAGCTTCTTCTCTTGAAGAAGCACCTACATCTATAGTCATATCGCTAATTTTTACATTTTGCGCTACTCCAGCAGTGAAGTGTTTAGGAATTGACCCTATTACTCCAGTGAATTTTTTTCCTTCGTATGAAGTTACTGTGTAAGTTTGAGCTAAAAGAACATCTTCCCTAAAACCACCAAGTGTTTCAAATTTAAGCATACCATTTGGTAATACTTTAGTTACAATAAATCCAACTTCATCCATGTGAGCTGAAATCATAACTGTTTTAGCATTTTCTTTTTTAGACTTTTTAATAGCATAGATTCCACCAAGATTATCGAACTTAATCTCATCAGCATATTTAGATAAATTTTCTTCTAAATATTTTGAAATTTCACTTTCAAATCCTGATGTTCCGTCTAACATTGTTAATTCTCTGAATCTTTCTATTGATTTACTCATTTTCTTATACCTCTTTTATGTACTCTATTGTTTCACTTTCTTTATCATAACGCACTTCATATTCGATATTGTTATTATCAAAATAGAACATTAAATATGAGTTTTCTTTTAAGTTTAGCGTATAGCTATCTATAACATCGTAACCTAATGCAATTAATTTGTTTCTACACCTATCTATGTGGTCATTATTTAATTCTTGCTCTTCTGTTTTTTGATAAACTCTATATCCTACATAAGCTGCAGCTAATGGCAATAATATTCTTTTTAATTTCATATTTTACCTCTTATCTGAATTCATCACATAACGAGTTAAATAATTCCTCACTAAGTTCTAGGTTCTGATGAGCAATAGGTTCATCTCGTTTATAATTACGTAAAGTATCTTCGTAATGAGGTTTTTTCTCATTTTTGTAGATTACCCCTGTTACAAGGTCGTTGTATTCTTCTAAGACTCTATACGCTTCTAATTTATTAGTATTATCATAACCTTCGATATCAGAAAGTTTTGTTAAGTGTTCTTTATACCAAGCTGGCGTATTTTTGTAGTTATATGTTTTACATGGGCTGAACACGTTAACTAGTGAGAATCCATCATGATTAACAGCTTCTTCGAAGATTTGCATCATTTCTTTCATATCACCTGTGAATGCTTGCGCTAAGAATGTAACTTCACAAGATAAGGCAATTTTCATAGCTGATAATGGTTTTTCCATTACACCTTCTAGAGTTGTTGTCGTTACTAAACCTTCATCAGATTTAGGAGACATTTGACCTTTTGTTAAGGCATAAAGTTGGTTATCCATTACTACGTATGTCATATTTACGTTACGTTTCATAGCGTGAACAGCATGTCCAATTCCGATAGCATAACCATCACCATCTCCACCCATAGCGAAAACTGTTAAATCTTGGTTAGCTAGTTTTATCCCTTGAGCAATTGGTAGTGAACGTCCGTGTAATCCTTGAACTCCATATGCTTTTGTATATCCACTAATTTTCCCAGAACATCCAATCCCTGCTGAGATTACAACATTTTCAGGTTTAATCCCTAGATTTACAACAGCTCTATTTATACCCGCAAGTACCGAGAAGTCTCCACAACCGGCACACCAATCGGGCTTAACATCGTTTTTATAATCTTTTAATGTTACTTTCAAACTATTTCTCCTCCTCTAGTAATTGTTCAACAAGTTCGTGAGTATAATAAATGTCTCCATTATATTTCAGTAAACTACCAATTTTTTCTGAATTGTGATATTTACTTGCTATTACTGTACGTAACTGTTTGTTGTGGTTGTGCTCGACAATATAAATCTTTCTATATTTATCAAATGTATCACGAATAGGTTGAGCAACTGGATAAATTTGACGAATGTGCATAGTATCAATCTTCATACCTTGTTCTTGTAATTGCTTAGCAGCTTTATTTAGAACTCCATATGTTGAATTTACACCTACTAATAGAATGTCTTTTTCATCGTTATATTCATTTAAGATAAATGGTTTTTCTACTAATGCAGATTCAATCTTATTAGAACGTTTTTCTTTTTGACGTACTGTGTTACGTTTAACCTCAGAAGGTAATCCTACAACAGAGTGTTCATAACTGTTCGCGTTGTGGATTCCACCTTTTTGACCTGGGATAGTTCTATTTGAAACTAATACATCAGTCGCATAACGTTTGAAGTAAATAATATCTTCTTCTGTGATTTCTTCTTGTTTTAATAGATTACCACGATCAATTTGAACCTTACTAAAATCAAAGTTAGGTACTGTAGATTTGTTCATACCTAATTGTAAATCCATTAAGACAATAACAGGTGTTTGATACTTTTCTGCCATATTGAACGCATCAATCATAGTGTAGAAACAATCTTCTACAGATGTTGGAGCTAATACAATACGAGAAGCATCCCCTGTTCCACCATAAACTGCGTGGAAAATATCTGATTGTTCAGTTTTTGTCGGAAGCCCTGAAGAAGGTCCACCCCTTTGAACATCGACTATAACAACTGGTTGCTCTGCCATCGCTGCCATACCTAAGAACTCAGTCATTAATGAAATACCAGGTCCTGAAGTAGCTGTCATTGCACGAACTCCTGCGAAGTTCGCTCCAATAGCCACACCTAACGCTGCAATCTCATCCTCTGTTTGGATATATGCACCATTTACTAGTGGAAGTTTATCGAATAAATATTCCATAATTTCCGTAGCCGGTGTAATTGGATATCCTGCATACATTCTACATCCTGCTGCTAGTGCACCAAGACCCGCTGCATGGTTACCAACTAACCACATATTTTTGTGAGTTGGATTTAATTTTTTTAGATAATACTTATCATTAATATTATTTTCAGCCATGAATTCATTCATGATTTCACGACCTTTATCGAAGGCTTGAATATTAGTATTTACGATTTCTTCACCTTTACTAGAGAATTTTGCTTCAATCATATCGTAGAATATTTTTGAATCAATATCTAATAATGCTGAGCAAATCCCAAGTGTAATAATGTTTTTAATAATTGGATTTGCAATCTCTTTTGCTAAATCAGTAATTGGGAATACCGCAACTAATCCTTTAATTTCTTCTGAAATTTCTGGTTTAATTTTAGCGTCCGCAATAATAATACTATTTTCATCCAATTCTGGAATATAACTATCTAATGTAGCTTGGTCAAAGGCTATAAGAATATCTGTCTTATAGTCAATAACATTAATTCTTTCTTCTGAAATACAAATTTTACTATTACTGTGTCCACCTTTAATTCTACTTGCGAAGTCTCTTGTAGAATACATGTGATAACCTAGTGTATTTATTACTGTAGAGAAGATTTCGGCTGTACTTTCTAGCCCTTCACCTTGTTCTCCACCAATTTTCCATCCTAATTTATTAATCATATAATCTCCTTTAATCTCTTTCATTAGAAATTTAATCGTTGATTTCTCAATACTTTATTTTACCATATTTAAGAAAATTTTTCCATTCAATAATATTTATTATCAGTACAATAATTCTTATAAAATATTATTATTTCATAATTTATTTTAATAAAGACCTTTATTTTATTTTTTCAAAAATTTGTATAATATTTAGGGAAAATAATCCTTTAAAGAGAGCGACTCAAAAATTGCAATTCCTTAGGAATTAATTTTATTAAGTCGCTCAACATATTTTTTATTAGATTATAAAGTTATTATATCATGATTCCAGCCAGCCGTGAATTACTATACCTAGCTTTCAACATTTAAACTTTATTCATAAGTTTTATCTTCTCAGGGACTGGCATAAAGGTCCTAAATTTTAACAAAGTGTATATGAGAACTCACAGACGCAGTGGTTTATTGATATCTAAATTCGCTTTATAAAAGCTTTTTAGATATCTAATAAACTGTGCGGGGGTGACTCGACAAAATCGATTTCTCCGAAATCACGATTTTTGAGTCACTCCCTATTTATATTTAGCTTTTAATACCTTTATCTGAAGTTAATTCAAGTTCGTAGAATTGTTGTTCAAAAGTATTGTATTTTTTAAGATCTATATTTTTCACTCGTTTATTGACCCATACTATATCTGTGCTCCAGCTTAAAGGTAACCATGGCGCAACCTCAGCAAAGTCATTATCAAATTTATTAAACGCTTCTTTTATTTTATTATCATCAAATGAATCTTTTGAATCAATCGCTTCTAAATCTTTTGCTAGAGTTTCATCTATATATCTAGGTAAATTTAATTTAGAAGTTCCTCCTGCTATATAGTTAGGGTTTGGATTATTAAAGAATCCCCATGCTCCTTGGAAAATATCAATAGAAGAATCGTCTGCTTGTACTCTTGTTGACCAATCTTTTGGTGATAATAATTTACCATCTACCAATTTAACATCAAGACCTACTTCTTTCCATGATTTAATAAAATTATCTGCTAACGCTTGATCTAAATCACTACCAGTATTTCTTGCCGCATAATTAAATACTAATTTCTCACCATTTTTGTTTTCACGTAATCCATCTCCATCAGTATCTTTATATCCTGCTTCATCTAATAATTTTTTAGCTTTTTCTACATCTTTTTTGAATTTCTTACCATTAGGGTTAACTGCTAATTCTATTCTAGGTGGGAAGAAACCTGAACCAGTTGGTGTATATCTTAATCCTTTAAATAGTTTATCATTAATTTGATCCCAATCTACTGCGTATCCAAAAGCTTGTCTTAATTTAGCATCACCTAATTTTCCACTTGTATCAGTTAGAACTTTTCCTTCTTCTTTATCAAATTTACCTAATTTAAATCCTACGTATGACACATAAAGATCAGTCTGACCTAAAACATCACCATTTTTAGAATCTTTTATCCCTTCCCAGATATTTGGACTTAGAGAACGAATATAGTCTACATCTCCATTTTTAATAACTGATGCCGCTTGTGATGGTGACACAGCTTTAAATTCTATTTCTTTTACTTTTACTTTATCTTTATTAAAGAAATGAGGATTTTGTTTAGCTAGAACACTTTCTCCATTAACCTGTTTGTCTAAGTAATAAGGTCCATATGATAGTGGTTTTGCATTTAGATTAGCACCAGAAAATTTAGCAAAATCTTTAGATGCTTCTTCAACCTGTACTTTATTCAAGAATGTAGTGATAAAACCATTACCCCATAGCAATGATGGTCTAACATCTGTATATTTAATTACGACTGTTTTATCATCTTTTTTCTCTATACCTTTAATTGATGGAGTTTTACCTTCGTGATATTCTTTCATTCCTTCAATTACTTCATAGTCAGAAGAATATCTGATATTTTCTACATATTTAGGATTCCCCATTAAATTATATGTAGCAATTATGTCATCAGCAGTAACATCTTCCCCATTGTTCCATTTCAGATCTTTTCTTAGAGTAATTGTTGCTTCTTTTTTCTCTTTATCTAAATGGAATTTCGCAGGAGCTTCATTATCATCTTGTTTTAATCTGTAGTCTTTATCCAATGCAAAAGTATATAGCATTGTATCTCTCATAACATAATAATCCGTTGCTTGTAAGAAGAAAATTGGATTAAACATTCCTGTAAGTGGATCTGCTGATAAGATTCCTACTTTTAAATGACTGTCTGATACCGTATTTCCATCATTTTGAACCAAAGTTTTAAATTCAACCGATGGTTTTGTAATATCCCCTGTTTTCTTATTTTGATTAGTAGCACAACCTGCTAGTAATAATGTTAAAGCTAAACTAGAACTAACAACTTTTGTTATTTTTTTATTATTATTTTTCATAAAATTTACCTCACTTTTCCTACACAAAGAAAAAAGCCCTTGTAGAAGCTATTAACTTCCACAAGGACGTATCTATAGACGTGTTACCACCTTGATTTATAGTATTTTCACAAATACTATCTCAAAAAGTACCAAAATATCTTTTTGATACTCCTTGCTGTATCGGGCTATCCCGTAGCAGTTTAACTATTCAACTACTAACACGAAAAGACCATCTTCATAGTATCATCTTTGATCTCATTTCACCCACCGAGACTCTCTAAGCAAACATCAACTACTACTCTTCTTTTCAAAGTGTAATTTTTTATTGTGATTTAAGTATATCAAGATAAGAAACTCTTGTCAATGTTTTTTTATAATTTAATCTTAACAATGAAGGTATATATAATAAAACCTTAATAAAAGAAAAGGGAGTGACTCAAAAATCATGATTCCTGGGAAACAAGATTTTGTTGATTCACCCCCTCACAGTCTATTAGATATCTAAAAACCTTTTATAAAGCAATTTTAGATATCGATAAACCACTACGTCTATGAGTTTTCTTGCAAACTTTTTTTAAATCTAGGACTTTTGGGTCAGCCCCTTCAATCTATTTATTTAAACATTCTTAAAAGCATTCTGTCACTTAATCTTGGGAATAATTGACTAATTTTAACAGCTAAAACTAGTTTAAACGGTAAATTTACTTCACGTTTTTTATTCTCTATTCCTTTTATTATCTTACTTACAACAAGTTTCGGTGTTAATGTTTTACCACCCATCGCTTTCTGATAACTCTTATCTTCATCTGCAATATTAAAGAAATTTGTAGCTACTGGGCCAGGATTTACAGTCATAACATGAACATTATCTTTTTTTAGTTCTAAACGTAAAGAATTAAAATATCCAATTAGAGCAAATTTAGTTGCTGAATAAACAGAACTCTTTGGTGTTGCTATTTTACCGGCTAGTGAAGCTATAGTTACAATAGTTCCAGATTTTTTTTCTCTCATTCGTTTTGCGATTTCAGTAGTTAGTTGAATAGTTCCTATAACATTTGTATCAAACATGTTTACTACATCAGCATCACAAAACTCACTAAAATCTTTCATAATACCATAACCAGCACCGTTTACAAGGATATCTACATCATCAACTGCTGAAAGAAGTTGCTCAACTTGATCTTGAGAGCCAATGTCTACACTATAGACTCTAGTTTTTACATTCTCAAAACCTTCACATTTTTTAGCAGTTTTTTCCAGTGCTTCTTTTCTACGAGCCACCAATATTAATTCCACATTACCCTTTTGTGCATATTGATGAGCCAATTCACGACCTAGTCCACTTGAAGCACCCGTTATTAATATCTTTTGTTTACCATTTTCCATTTAATATCCCTCTCTTATCCGTGTTTTGCAGCACAGCTACATTGTCCTTTTAGACACTTGCACGTAATAATCTCATCTGCTGTCTTTCTTTTTTCTTTCAACAACTCTATAATTTCATCTATATTACTTTTACTTAAATTATCAGTTTCTATTATATTTTTTACTATAATATGAGTTCTTCTTTCACAAATTCTCTCTAAAAAATTTTGTGTTAATATATCTAGACACTCATCTTCAACGCATTTTGCTGAATATAAAAATTTATTCCCTTGTTTTCTAGTTTCTAAAAATCCTTTTTCAACTAACCTTGATAGTAAAGTTTTAATAGTTGATGGTGTCCAAGACTTTTCTTCACCTAGAGTATCAATTACAAACTTACTTGTAGTTTCTTTATTACTCCAAACTACTCGCATTACTTCCCATTCCGCTTCCGAAATATTAATTTCCATTTATTATCATCCTTTTTTTCAGTTACATCTGTAACTATAATACTATTTTAATCATATAATGTCAATTCATAAAAAACTTGATTCTAGCAAGACTAGAATCAAGTTTAAGATTTTTTCCTAATTGGATGTCTAATAACTGTTTTAAACTTCTCAGGTAATATTTTTATCACATCAGATATATAAATCACATGGTGAAATCTATTCTCATCATTCGGGTCCCCGCTCCCCCTAACTGCAATATAATTAGCATTCTCTATATTAACAATACATGGTTTAGTCTTAGGGGAATATAAATGCTTAAGAGTTTTTTTAAAATCAACTGCTATATTATTTCTCCAAAATAAAAATTATTCTATCTGATTCAGCATATTTTTTATTGTTTTTATCAAAATCACAGAAATAATCTTTAACTTTAAATCCAATATTTTGAGTTTCAGCAAGGATGCTTTCAATTTCATAAGTTCTTTGCGAATGAAACTGTTCTAGTTTTCTATATAAACTATTGTTTTCTTTTATAAAGAACGACAGTTCACTCTCCACTTCTAGAGGATTTTCTGTTTCATATGTAAACCACAGATAACTAATTTCCTCATCTTCATAACCGAAAACTTGTTTTTCTAACATATCCGTAACTTTTTTGGGAGTGTGGATATCAAATATAAATTTTCCACCTTCTCTTAAAGATGAGTACACTTCTTTTAATCCTAGTTTAAACTCTTCAAAATCCGATAAATAATTAAATACATCAAATGCACTTAATACAAAATCAAATTCCATATTTAACGATGAAATTTCTAATAAATCCATCGCAAAATAATTACAACAAGGAACTTTTTCACTAGCTATCGCCAACATTTGTTCACTATTGTCTACTGCAAATACTTCTCCATATTTTTTTAGAGTTGGTAGCATTGCACCACTACCACAACCTAAATCAAGAACTAGAAGATTTTCTCTATCTTCTAATTCTTGACCAATAATATTTTTATAAGCATCGTAGTCGACATCCATAAGTTTATCATAAACAATACTTAAATTTTCGTACATATTATACACCTTTTATAGGATATTTCTCAAATAGTGCATCTAATTCATAGTATTCTCTATCGTCACGAGTCATGATGTTTACTACAACATCACCTAAATCCATAAGAATCCATTTGGCTTCTCTTAGACCTTCTGTACTGTGAATTTCTCCACCATTTTCTAATACTTGTTCTCTTACTTCTTGTGCAATTGCTTCTACTTGTCTATTTGTAGGTGCGTGACAAATTACAGAATAATCATATAATACTCCCGCTTGAGTTAAGTCATATGCAACGATATCATAACCATGTTTATCATCACATGCATCTACAACAACTTTTAATAAGTTTTCTACTTCCATTTTCATCCTCTTTCTTTATTTTATTTTTTTATAATATGGAACATTACCACATATAGTACATCATCTTCTGGGTATCTTTTTGCTAGTTTATTGATTAATTCATCTAGAGTAACATCATAATACTTAGCATAACGTTCTGTTAAAGTATCTCTTGTTACAGGTTTAACTAAATCAACTTCTAGTGTAGCGAACACTGTATCAGGATCTTCATAAGTCGTAGCTTCTAATAAATCACCTTTTTTGAAGTGAGCTTCACTCTTATTTCTAATCGTGATTGTTTTTTCATCAGCTAAAATTTTATCTTTATTTTTTTCTTTAAATCCAACACGATAGTTTTTAATATTATAATAGTTATAACAATTTAGTAATGATGGATAAATTCTTTCATCATTATCAATTAAATAAACTAACGTATACTTAGCAGCAAGTCTTACCGCTTCATCCAAATCATATTGAGATACTTCTGTAACCTCTTCTAAATGTGGGTGTTTTCTTTGTGGATCAGTATAATCAGCTATGAAGATTATTTTTTCTAATAATGTCATGTGCTTTCTACCGAATGTGTGGTTAGCTACAGCAAGTTTAACTTCCTCATCTGCTACACCAAATTCTTCTTCGATAAATGCACTTGCTACAGGTCCATGAAGCACTTCTACTGGGTAGTCTAATAGTTTCCCATCTAAATTATGTAAAATTACATATTTTTTCATTAATACTTCATCCATTGGCTTACAAACATCATGCACTAATGCCGCTAATGCTGCTTTTTCTACGTTTGCTCCATGAATTTTCGCAAGATGTTTCGCTACTTCCACAACTCTTAATGTGTGTTCATATCTTTTTTCTGGTAATATTTCTTTCACTCTATTTTGAATTTCTTGATATTCCATATAAACTCAACTCCTCTATATATGACTTACATTCATCAGTAATCATATAATTAATACTTTTCTTGTTTTTTAAATTTTTCCTAATTAAACTAGAACTTATCTCAATTATCGGTGATTTCATTATCTCGTAATTAATAGATTTATAAAAAACATCCCCTTCTGCTACTTTATATAAACCCTCTTCATCACGAGCAACAAAAATAAAAGTTACAAGTTTTGCTAGTTCTCCTATATTATACCATTTTTTTAAATCTTTGGCTCTATCTGTTCCAATAATAAAATAGATTTTTTCATTTTTATACAATTCACTAAAATACTTAACAGTATTATAACTATAACTTACACCCTCATTTGATATTTCATAGTCACTTACTTCAAACTTTAAGTTTCCTTTAGTACTTAGTTTCGTCATCTCAAATCTATTTTTATCACTAGCTTCAAGTTCTCTACCTTTTAACGGTGTAATATACGAAGGAATAAAAATAACTTTCTCTAAATCATAAGTATCTAGTGCTGTTTCGGCAGTGATCAGATGACCAATATGAATCGGATCAAAACTACCACCATAAAGCGCAATTGACATCTTATTTCACCAACTCTATTTTTCTATACTTTTCCTTAGAGCTTTGTTTGTATAATACAATAGTGTGTCCAATTACTTGAACTAATTCAGATGAAGTACGTTCAGATAGAATTTGAGCAACCTCATCTTTATCTTCTTCACAGTTTTGTAAAATACTTACTTTTAATAATTCACGTTTTTCTAACGCATCTCTAATTCCTTGAATCATATCACTATTTACACCTGATTTCCCTACTTGGAAAATTGGTGATAAATGATGAGCTAATGCTCTTAATTGTCTTTTTTGTTTTCCTTTTAACATCTTATCCTCTTTTCTTTTACTATATTATCGATTCACGTACAAATACTTCGATTTCTTCTGGTACATGAATATCAATCTTGCATCCACTATCGCTATTAACCGTAATCCATCCTAATCCAGAAATCACAATATCCATCTTTCTACTGTCGATAGTGAAACTTTTCTTAACTTGATTGTTGAAAATAGAAATATTATCCTCAAACGGCGGTTTTAATAATGTTCCTAAGTGCTTTTCAAACAGTTGATCTGCGTTACTTAGCTTTGTACGATGGATTTCTACTAAATTAGATGCATATAATGTGAAACTTTGTCGCTCGCCTTCTACAAAATCCATTCGAGCCATACCACCGAAGAACAAACTTTGTTCAGCATTTAACTGGAATACGCGCGCCTTAATCTCTTTTTTAGGCATTACTAATTTTAAACTTTGCGCATCAAGATAATGAGCTATATCATAATCCAGAATAATACCTGGTGTATCGTAAATACTAGTAGCACGGTCTAAAGGTATCTCTATCATTCCTAATGTTGTCCCCGGGAAGTGAGAAGTTGTAATTACATTCTTATCCCCAGTTGTAAGTTCGATAAGTTTATTAATAAATGTAGATTTCCCTACATTAGTCGCACCAACAATATAAACATCCTTACCTCTGCGAAGTTCATCTATACGACTTGCAGCTTCTTCGACACCTTGATTTTTTATCGCACTAATTAAAAGAATATCTTTTACCTTAATACCTTTGGCTTTTAGCATCTTAAATAGCCACTGTTTAACTTTATTAGGTTTAACAGATTTAGGTAATAAATCTAACTTATTAGCTACAAGTACGATATCTTTATTATTTCCTACAATATCAACCACATCTTCAATCCAACTTCCAGAAAAGTCAAAAATATCTACTACTTTTACTATTAATGCATCTTTTTTTGATAATGTTTTGATAAGTTGATAAAAATCTTCAGCTCCTAGTTGCACATCAGATACTTCATTATAGTTTTTTAACCTGAAACATCTTTTACAAACAAGATTGCCATCAATACTTTTTTCTACCACACTCTTCGGCAAATAACCCTGTTTGTTCTGGTCTTCGCTCTGAATCTCAACTCCACAACCAATACAATAAACTTTATTACTCAATATTGCCTCCATTTTCTTTCTTATGTTTTAATCTATATCCTACTTTTTTCATTTTAGGAAATTTCTTTCTTCTTGTTAAATTTTGAATTATCAATGCTTCAAAAAATCTATTAATTCTAGTTTTAAATGCATCCGTCTTAGAAATTGGTTTAACTAAAACACTCATAGCTCCAAAACTTTTAGCTCCTAGTACATCAGTTAATACTTGATCTCCTAAGATAATCGCTTCTTCTGGTTTCCTATTTAACTTTTGCAATGCTCTTTTGAAACCAATTGTTAAAGGTTTTTTAGCTCCAGCTACATATTGAAGATTTAACTTACGACAAAACTCCTCAACACGCTCTTCTGTATTATTAGACACGACGATAATATCAAAACCAGCTTTTTTCATCTTCTTTAGCCATTTATTTAATTCTTTAGTATCTTTCTTACTATCCCATGATATTAAAGTATTATCTAAATCTGAAATAATAACTTTTTTGTTGTGCATATTCATATACTCAACATCAATAAACTCATACTTTTCTATAAAATCATCTGGTGAAAAATATCTTTTTAGTACCATTTTCTTTTACCAATAGCCTATAAAATAGTAGCTATTTTCTCTCCCATCTTGATTTCTTTATTCTCTAAGTTTTCCTCTAAGATTACGTTATCTTTTTCAAACAGTAATACTACTGTTGAACCAAACTCAAAGTACCCTAACTCTTCCCCTTTTTTCACATAAATACTCTCATACGTCGGAATTATAGAATTAACATTTTGGGCTCCTACAGGAATTAATGTATAATTTATTTTCCCATTAAGTCTATATACTTGTCTGTAGTTATAGCTTAATATATTATCTCCTAATTCTAAACCAAGATTATTAACTGGATAAGAATATTTACCAAGACTATATGCATCCTTTACCTGACTATTCATAGGGAAGTGAATACGGTGATAATTCTTTGGACTTAGATATATTATCATATATGTACCATCTTTATATTTGTCTGCTAATTCACTATCTCCTACCAAAGTTTGAACATTATAAACTTGATTTTTCACAACAAATGTACTGTCTTCGCCTATAACACCTATTTCTGAAATAACACCATCAGTAGGACTTACTAGTGAGTCTTCATCCTGATTAATTGGACGAGCATCTGGGCGTAACTTTCTAATAAAAAATTCATTTAAATTTTTAAAATCATCAATTTCATCTAACATCTCGTCAGTATTAATATCAAATACCTTAGCGAAAGGTTGAATCATTAATCTACTTAAATTAGACTTCGTTAATTTTTTTAGAGCTTTTGAGCTCATATTTCCATTAGTTAATTCAACACAAAGTTGAAACATTTTCTTTTTTAACATACCAGTCTCCTTATTGAATATCATGTTATATTTTACTATAAAAGTCCATTAAATACAAATATTGCAAAGAAGAACCTTTAAAATAATCATAATTATCGCGCACTACATAGAACTTTTGATTTACCATAAATTATTATACTATAATTTTTATATTATTACATTTTCCCAAAATTATAATTATATCAATATTTTATTTCTATACGTTATCATTGCTTATAATATAACATTTGTATATTCAAGTAAAATAAAAAATTTTTGTTATACAATATTGATTTTAGTATCATAAAATTGTATAATAAAATTATAAAGATAAAGCAAGGGAGTGAATGACATGACGTTAAATAATAAAGTAAAAGAAAACATTATTTTAACAACTGTCCAAAACGTTTGAACTAAGGGCTATTCTCTGACAAGTGTTCAGGATATCATAAAAAAAGCTAAAGCCCCTAAAGGAAGCGTATATTACTATTTTCCAAAAGGAAAAGATGAGATTTATCTAGAAGCTTTGGATAAAATCAACAGCAATGTAAAAAAAGAGTTTAAAACAATTTCTCCTAAGTTAGGGACTTTAGAGGAGTATTTAACAACTGTATTCGAACTTTTTATATCAAAAGGTAAAGCATGTAAACGTAGTGGTTTTTCTCTTACATTATTAGCGATGGAGACTGCAGAACTTTCTCCAATAATCGCTGAAAAATGTAGTGATATATTAGAAAATTGGCGTTTACTTCTTGCTGATGGACTATTTGATAGAAATCTACCGGAAGATGTTTGTAATCCTGTTAGTGAATGGTTATTCACTAGTATTCAAGGTGCATTAACTGCAAATAGAATTCATAAAGACGAAGCATTTCTTTTGAATATAAAAACCTCAATTAAATTTGTTGCTACCTCTTCTCCTGAAACACTTAGAGCAATATTCTCTAGGGCAGATGAAGACGAAATAATTGCATAAGATAAGAACCCACGAGAAAACTTCTTTTTTCGTGGGTTTTGTTTCATTAAAAATTTACTTCAGCTCGTACTACTGCATCTCCTCACTTAATATACTGCTTCTTTTCCTTGGTTAATTTGCTAAAAATATACTCAGCTTGAATAAAGAAAGAGATTACTAAAAATAGAATTTTATTATAAATAATTATCCAATTCTTCAATACTTACTTTCAGTTCTTCTGCAGCTAACTCTCTGTTGATATAACCTCTTTTTAGTAGAGAAATAATTGTATTTATCTTTTCTTCAACTCGTCCTTCTGCTCGTCCTTCTTCTTGAGCATAAGCTAATGAAGCCCAGTAATGGTCTTGTTGTCTTGTTATTTCATCATACATAAGTTTCTCCTCCTTACTCCAATTTCTAAGATTTAATAAATTATCAGCTTGAATAAGAATATCATCCGGTTTGCTTGTGTACTGTTTATTTCCGAAAAATTCTAGCCATCTAATTTTCTTATAATCGTTGTTCAAACCTTCTTTATATTTTTTTAATTCTAAAAATACTATTTTCAATAGTGGCATTTCTTTAGTATCACTATCTACATACATTTTTAATTCGGTGTTTCTTGTTTCTTCTTTGATTAAAAAAGTACTTTCAGTTATTGGAATTATCAATACTAATAAAATTATTAATAACACAATATATATAATAAATTTTATATGTAAAAATAACAACATAATTATTTCCGAATTACTTATCATGTAAATGAATTCTATTTTAAATTTCATTTTTTCAAAATATTTTACATAAAAAAAAGATATAGTTACCAGAATAATTAATTTAATAAAATTAATTAAATGTTCAAAAAAAATAAATATATATTTGTTATACTTCCTTGAAAATTTGGTTTTAATATAGAATAATTTTCGTTTGACTCAATAGACGAAAAGAAGAATCTTTCCATATATATAAATATAGAAAAAAGTATGTTCAAAAATATTATTACTAAAATTATAAACCATACAATATACAATAGTGATAAAATATCCTTTTGCTTTTCATTACTTGCTACTCTCTCTATTCTAAATTTAATAATCCCAATTATATCCATTCTATCACCCTTTATTTATTTTATTATACTAATTATACTAAATATACTGATAATAATAAAGTAAAAACAGTAAGCGGATACAAATGAAATATTCTTATTCTAGTTTAATTATGATAAAATAAATATGTCAAATAAAATAAACATTAAATGTAAACGTCCAATAACGAGGTATATTTAAAATAGATCTTTTAATTTTATCATGTTTATCCACAAATTACTTGCGTATTTTGGTCTATAAACCCAAGTTTATCACTTAGAGAAAACATAAAAACGTTATAAAAGTTGACTCAACAGTGTTTACGGCTGTCATTTTTTCGGGGAAATTTGTTGTACATGAATTATAAGGGATACCTATTTAATTCTTCGTGTTTTACTATTCCTTTTTCCCATATTAACCTTAATAACCTATTTAATAATTTCAAATCTTCACTCTCTTATAACCTATAATAACCTTAATGAAATATCTAAAAAGATTTTACAAATCGAATTTTGATACCAATAAATCACTGCATCTATGAGTTCTCATATAAACTTTTTTTTTTAAAATTCAGAACTTTTGAAAAACTCATTAAATTCTTTATATTTCAACTTACTTTTACTCATTAAGTTCCCAACGACCATTACGTCCTCTACCTACATACTTAAGGTTATCTATTTCTTTTATAGTCCTTTCAATAGTCTTTACACTAACTCCAGCTTCTTCGGCAATGATTTTTCTTGTAATCTTATCATTACTTCTTACTTTTTCTTTGATAAACTCTACGAGAACTACCTTATCACGAACGACTCCCTGAACAATTTTCTGAGAGATGACACCATGAGCATCATCCTGAATAACATCTTGAGAAACACCATGAGTATAATTCTGAGCGTCATTCTGAGAAATGCTTCGAATAATATTATTACCTCCGACTTTCTGCGATACTATCTTTTTAAGAGGAATAATTGTTTGGAATACATCTCCTTCCTCAAACACTGGACTTTGCCCTGAATAAAGCTGTGTATATTTATAAGTATTTCTCATTCCTGAACCTAATTCATCAGCAAGACCTATTTCTCTAAACACCTTTGATATAGATGGATTCTTAGAAAACGGCTCAAATTTCTGCAAATCTAATACTCCCATACCATGAATAAAGTTGCTATTTTCAATAATAATTTTCTCATCGTCAATAATCATCTTTGCAGGATACCCACTTGAATAATCTCTATGAGCTAATGTATTAGAAACTATCTCTCGAAGTATTCTATCTCTCACACTAACATTTACAATTCCGTCCAATACAAATAAATCATTCAAGTGTTTTGTCCAAACTCTATAAGTCTATCATAGCTATCAATAAGGTTTGTTATAACAACATCTCTATCGTCATATCTATCCTTATTTTCAACTCTGAATATTGCATCTGTTTTGTGTTGCGGAAGGACAGACATAATAGAATTGTCTTTTCCAAATAACAAAATAGCTGCTAATGTGATTCCCTCACATTTAATTTCTAGATCGGTTAAAATCAAATTTGCACTTCTGAGAAGTTCCTCATTATTCATATTTTTCCAAACATGATTCCTATTCCTTACTACAGCCATTTTCCTAACCTTATCAATTACAGAATCATCAAGAAAATCAATATTAAGATTCGGATATACTTTATTAATAAATTAGCTTCCTTGCGTATAATTTGAAAACAAGTTCAGAATGGTCTTTTATATTGATGTCATCCTCGTATGCCCTATCCCAAATTCTTCCATTATGCCTGAATACTCGATATCCTTTCAGTATTCTGATATAAATTACTTTTTTTTCATCTATGTTAAAAACTTCAGGAACCAAATAAAGCAGCGGATTCATCTTTTGCGGATTATTTATTGCTGTAGTAAATTCCTTAATCACTTTATCAACTTTATCTTCACTAACACCAACAATCTCACTTTTATCATTTACACCAAGTAAAATATGTCCACCATTCCTATTGTTGAAAGAACATACTGTATCAAAGACATCCTTAGTTAAAGCATTTTTAGATTCTTTAAACTAACCATCTATCTTCTCTCCATTTTGAATTAACTTCTTTATTTCATCTATCATCGTTTACTTTTTCACCACCTTTATTTACCAGTATTCTCATTAATAACAACTTTGTTGTTTTGAACTTCTATCTTTATTGACTATAAAAGTAACATAATCTCCATTTTTCAATTAAAAAATGTCACTATATTTTTCAAAATAATAAGCGCTCCTTAAACCATGACTTATATACAGTATACGAAAAAATCTCTCATACTTACTTCCTTTTTACTTACTTTCCCTACAAAAACTATAGCATTTTTAGGGTATTATTTCCACAATCCTAACCAAAACCAAAAAATCCAAGAAATGAACCTTTTGATTCACTCTTGGATTTTTTGCTCTTCTCGACTATCTAAATAGATAATATTAAAGATTTATTTTTGATGATTATTCTTCATCTTCTCTACGTCTTTTAGCAACTGCTAGTAAACTTCCTAATACAGCTAATCCTAGACCTGCTAGTCCTGTATTAGTTTCAGCTTTACCTGTATTTGCTAAACGTTTTGTTGATTTTTCAACTTTATTAGTTGGTTGTGGCTTGTTACCTCGACCTTGTTCTTCTCCCTCTACTTCACCATTAATTTCTGGTAATTCTGGTTGAACTTCTGGTTCACCGTTTACTCCACCGTTAAATTCTGGGTTATCTATAACTGGAGGAGCAATTAGATTACCATTCTCATCTACTCCAGTTGTACCGATTGGTTCTGTATATTCTGGAATATCAACTACTGGTGGTTCAAGTAGATTTCCGCTTTCGTCTACTCCTGTTGTTCCAATTGGTTTTGTGTATTCTGGAATATCAACTACTGGTGGTTCAATAAGATTTCCATTCTCATCTACTCCAGTTGTTCCAATTGGTTCTGTATATTCTGGAAGTTCAAATACCGGAGGATCAAGAGTTATTAATTTTTCTCCTGGTATCTCATGACTTATATTAGTATTTGGATCAGTTATTGTAACTTTTCCAGTTTTATCTACTGTTACTTTTTTACCTGGATTAGATTTTTCAACTGATTCTTTAACCTTATCTTGTTCTTCTTGTGTTAAGTTAGCAGGATCTTTTACTGGAATCTTATCAGCTGGTATTACTGGTTCAAAGTCTTGGTTCACTAAGTCTGTTCCTGGAATTGTATGACTAATTCCTGTTGTTGGATCTGTCACTGTTGCTG
>NZ_DBHIUF010000011.1:0-61215 GCF_057272915.1 Gemella sp. | reverse complement strand
TATATAATTTAATCGGACTGATTTTTTCCATCAGTCCGATTTTTTGATGAGCCAAAAAAAGAAACCTACTGAGTATTGATAAAAAACTCAGTAGGTAATTTTCTTGTGAAAATAGTTTAATAATTATTTGTTGTTATGTTTTTTAGCCAAGTAAGGCATAATTAATCCTAATGAAAGTAGAACGATTGGTGTTGCGATGTTCATAATTGTTTGGAAAGTACTTTCTGGAGTGTACATACCAGAAATACAAGCAAACGCTGTCAAGAAGAAACACCAAGCTCCAAGTCCCATACCTACATATTTATTCTTAACAAATTTGTATTCAGATTGGAATTTTTCAGCTGATTTTTTCAAGAAGATATATGCAGCGAATACCCATAGGTAACGTAATGGCATGGTAACAGCGTTAAGTTTAACTAACCATCTGAATAAATCATTAACTTCTTTAATTCCAAACATTGGGATAATTAGTAAGATAGAAACGATAACTCCAACAAGTTTTAAGCCGTTAACGTATACATCGTTTTCGTTCTTAACTAATAATTTCTTAGGAATGTATCTTTCATCAGCACTACTTAATAACATACGAAGTGGTGCGTCGATAGAAATAATAACAACAGAAACTTGTCCGATTAAATCAACGATTGCATAGATAACTAAGAATAAGTTACCAACACCGTAGTAGTTACCTAAAGTTTGGAAAGCATAGTAAGTTCCGTTTGTAAGTAAGTCTTTAGGAATATTATTTGTATCGAACATTAATGCTAGAGCAAAAGTCCCAAGAATCGCAGTTGTACAAACCATAACTACTAGAGCAATCATTCCACGAGGAAAGTCTTTAGAAGGATTTTTCATCTTATTAACATAAGGTGAAATCTTCTCACAACCTCCAACCGCAAATACTAAAATCGCGATTGATGTAATATACTTAACATCAAATGTCGGCATGAAAGTATCTAATGACCAATCGATGTCGAAAGTTTTAGCACCGGTAATAGATGGTGCAGTAATAGCCATAACTACAAATAATAATGACATAATAAACATTGAAGATCCGGCTAACATCGCCATTTTCTTAATTAAGTTTACTCCACGAGTTGCTAAGAACAAAGCAACTAAGAAGATAACTAAAGAAGCGATTTGTAAGTATGTGATATCCATTTTACTAATACGGTTATCACGAAATACAGTCCAACTAAATGCAGCGATAATACGTGATGGTTTTTGAGAAATATAAGGCATGTGAACTACCCACATTGTCCATCCAGTATAATAAGCAAGTAGTTTTCCGTGTGTAGAACTAATCCAAGAACTTACACCACCACCGGCATCTTTAAAAGTAGATCCTAGCTCACCAACGATTAATGAATACGGAATAAAGTAAATTACGAAAATCAAAATCCAAGAAACTATAGATTTTAATCCACCGAACTCAGAGTATCCATTAACAACATTTCCAAACGCCCAAACCGTAGAAAATGCCATGAAGGCTAGGGTGTACCAAAATATTTTTTTTGCATCCCTCTCCATTGAGAACCTCCTAAATTATAAAATATACTAATAACTGCATAATTGCATTACTAAAATACTAGCATAGTCTACACAAATATTCAAGTAAAAATAATATAAATTAAATTAAAATTTTTTTATTTGAGAATAAAATACTACTTTATAGAAAAAATATAAATTCAAGATGATAGATGCAAATCCGATTTTCTTAAAATCAAAGGATAACTATGTAAATGTTAAATGTAAATTTACATTTCAGAAATATATTTGTATAATATTGATATTTTAAAGTTAATATGAAGTTTACAAAGGTGGACATCACTTGAAATGCAAATGGTTTTGCTTTATAATAACAATGTTAAGAGAAAGTTTTTTTATTGAGGAGTGATAAAATTTTGAAGAAAAAACAACGAACATTAACAAGGTTAATGTTAATAATGACAAGTCTAGTTGTCATTTCTTTATTAGTTACTTCCTTTTTTGTAACAGAATATATAAAAAAACGGGAGGATGAAGTTATCCGCCAAAAAATATATTCGACTGCTAAGCTTATAGCTAATAATAAAGGAATTAAAGATGATATAAAACATCATAGAAGAACAAATGAAATACAAGACTTCGCTAATAAAGTTATGGATGAAACAGGTACAGACTTTGTTGTTATCATGGATGATACTTTTACAAGATATACTCATCCGAAAGATGAATTCATCGGTGAAAAGTTTTCTAATATAGAAGATGTAAGTTCTACATTTACATCGGGAGATCATTATAGTAGACAAACTGGACAATTAGGAGAAGGGCTTAGATTTTTTACAGCGATTAAAGATGAAAATGGTGAAAATATAGGAGTAGTGTGTGTAGGATATACTAAAGAAACTGTAAAAAAACAGATATTGCACTCACAAGAAAAGATACTTTTTGCTTTGTTAATAGGAATGACATTTGCGGCAACGATAGCAGTAATGTATAATCGCCAACTTAAGCGTATCTTATTAAACTATGAACCAGAGGAAATTGCATATAATTATATTGAAAAAAACTTAATCTCTGATCATGTCTCAGAAGGTATAGTAGGAATAAATATAGATAAGAAAATTATTGTAAAAAATAATAGTGCAAATCAAATTTTGGACAAAGCAGGATATACTAAGATAAAAAAAGGTGAACAAATTCCTGATGAAATGTATGAAATTTTCTTTAAGAGCATAATAGAAGAAAATCTTCAAAGTAGAGATGAATTAATCGTATTAAATCATATTGAAGTATTGGTTAATAGAAATGCAATATATCAAGATGATAAATTATACGGTGCTGTAGTTACGCTACGTGACCAAAGTGAAATGAAAAAATTAATCACAGAATTAAGTGGTACTGAGAAGTATAATGATAGTCTACGTGAACAAAGTCATCATTTCATGAATAAACTTCATGTTTTACATGGATTAATAGAAATGAAGTCATATGATGAAGTTGAGAAATTTATCACATACTTGAAAGACGACTATCATGAAAAAATAGGATATATTTCTGAGAATATTAAGGTGCCGGCAATAGCAGGATTCTTACTTGCTAAAGTCAGAGAAGCTAAACAAAAAAATATATCGTTATTAATAGATCCAGATTCGAAGATTCTCAATAAAGAAGGTTTAGATAAAATCTTTAATGAACTTTTGATCATTCTTGGAGTGCTTATAGATAATTCGATGGAATCTATAGGAAACAAAAAAGATGGGAAAATTGTTGTTTACTTATATTTGAATACAGAAGAAAATATACTCTTATGTAAAGTATATGATAATGGTTGTGGAATTAATAAGGACATACTGGAAAGTGTATTTGAACGAGGATATTCAACAAAAGGAGAGAATAGAGGTTACGGACTAAATGCCGTTGATACAATAGTGAAAAAATATAACGGTTTAATAGACGTGGAAAGTGAAGTTGGCAAAACCCAATTTATAATAGAGATACCAATTGAGGAGGAACAATAATTGAGAGTACTAATAATAGAAGACGATCCAATGGTAGCGATGATACATAAAGAATATTTTAAAAGAAAAGAATTAACTGATGACCTTAACCATGTTACATCATTAGAGGCTGCAAAAGATTATCTAAAAAAAAATAAAGTTGATTTAATAGTTTTAGATAATTATCTAACTGACGGTCAAGGTGTTGAATTCTTACCAGAATTAAAGGGGTATCCAATCATTATGATAACAGCAGCAAATGATGTACAAACAGTAGAAGCTGCATTATCTAACGGAGTGGTGGATTATTTAGTAAAACCTTTTACCTATGAAAGATTTTCACAAGCCATTGATAAAGTTCAAGATTATGTCAATCTACTATCAAAAGAAAAAATTAATCAAGATTTAATCGATGATTACTTAAACTCTGGTAGAGTAGACGAAGAGGAAGATAGTTTACCTAAAGGTCTATCAAGAATAACATTGAAAAAGGTTATAGAGGCTATTCAACAACAAAATACAGGATTTACAACACAACAAATAGCTGATATATTAGATATTTCTAGAATTACAATTAGAAAATACTTAAATCACTTAGTCAATATAAATGTCCTAAATGAAGATGCAGAATACTATACTTCAGGAAGACCTGTATCAGTATTTACAGTTGAATCAGAAAGTAAATTAGAAAAACTATTATAAAAATTATTATAAAAATTTTTATCGTATCATCACTAACATAATATAAAAATTATAGTAAAAAATTAATGAAAATAACCTTCAAAAGTAAAGTGACTTTTGAAGGTTATTTTGTGATATAAAAAGGCAGTTTAAAGAAATATGAGGCTGCTCACAAAAAAATTAAATTTAAAAAATTTATTATGAGAGCTCAAAGGAAGGGGCTGCCCCAAAAGACCTAAATTTTAACAAGGTTTATATGAGAACTCATAGATGCAGTGGTTTATTGATATCTAAATTTGCTTTATAAAAGCTTTTTAGATATCTAATAAACTGTGCGGGGATGACTCTGAAAAATCGATTTCTACGAAATCACGATTTTTGAGTCACTCCCATGAACTTTTAGGGATGACTCCATAAATCGATTTCTCTGAAATCATAATTCCTGAGGCATCCCCTAATAAAATACTATAGAAAATCAAAAACTTAAGTATATTATTTAGTTACTACGAATGAGTACCATCCGTTATCAGAAGTTTCTTCAACAAGTTTGAAACCACGTTCTAACATTTTTTCAAGAAGCTCGTCTTTCTTCTCTTCGATAATACCAGAAGTAATGTAGTAACCACCATCTTCTAATAAGTTATACGCATCATCAATCATAAGCTCGATGATATGAGCAAGAATGTTCGCTACGATAATGTTGTATTTTTTAGTTTCTTTTGTAAGAAGACTAGCTTGATCAACTTCGATTCTTTTCTCAAGATTATTTAAAGCGAAGTTCTCAAAAGAAACATCAACAGCAAGCTTATCTAAGTCAACAGCTTTAATATTACCATCAGTTAAATAACTAGCCGCGATACTTAAAATACCACTTCCACAACCAACATCGATAACATTATCAGTTCTTTGAACATATTTCTCAAGGTTTTTAATACATAATGAAGTAGTCTCGTGACCTCCAGTACCAAAAGCCATACCAGGATCGATGTTTATAATATATTTATCTTCAGTATTTTCATATTCACACCATGTAGGTACAATAACGAATTTTTCACCGATATTAAGAATATCGAAATAATCTTTCCAAGAATTTTCCCAATCACTATCTTGAATAATAGTAGTTTCAATTTTGAAGAAATCTCCAATATTGATATTTTCACCTAAAGCAAGAAGCTCAGCTTCGAAACGTTTGAAAGTTTCCTCATCAAAATTTAGCTCATTAATGTATCCTTTAACGACAACTCCGACTTCAGGATAATCAGCAGGACTAAGCTCAACGATAGTACCGAAATCATCATGTAAGTTCTCCTCAAGAGTAGTAGGATCTTCGATAGCAACCCCAGTTGAACCATAATCAAGAAGAATAGACTCAACTATTTCACTAGCTTCATTAGTAGTATGAATTGTAATTTCAACCCAATTTTCCATTTTATACCTCACAAATATTTATTTTTACATATTAACTAGAGTATTCTAGTAACCTACATACCTACACATATTATACTATTTTCAATATTTAAGCAACTAAAAAGGTGGTATAGTCGTCAATATTTCGAGTGTAGAATACACGAGGAAATATTAGCACAGTAAAATATTCTAAAAATTGTAGAGAAATATAAAATTAGAAAATATGTATGGTAAGGACGTAGTGGCTTATCTCTATAGCTGGAGCTTAAAGTCATTTTTATAAATATTTTTTAAAAAAGAAGTTGACATATATAAAATTCGATGTTAAACTTATACTTGTATCAGATACGAGAACAAGTTGAAAAGTTGAATAAAGACAGTTAAAGGAGAAAAATATGGATACAAAATTTTCAGTAGCATTACACATACTAATATATATTTCAGAAACAGATAAAGTAGTTTCTTCGGAGCTACTAGCTAAAAGTGTTAACACAAATAGTAGTCACATAAGAAAAATTTTGGCAGTGTTGAAAAAAGGTGGACTAATAGAAAGTCAACAAGGAAAAACTGGAATAACATTGGCAAAAGAGCCTAAAGACATTACATTATCAGAAATTTATCAAATTATTTATCCTGATAAATACTTAGTAAATATCCATGAAGGTGCTAATAAAGAATGCCCAGTTGGTTTAAATATCGAAAACTTATTACAGCCAGTATTTAATGAAGCACAAGAAGCTTTTTATAAAAAACTTGAAAGTAAAACATTAGAAAAATTAATTAAAGAATTATACATAATAGGAGAAAAATAAACAATGAAAGCAGCAGTACACACAAAATATAATAAAAATAATATAGAACTTGAAATTAGAGAAGTAGCAGTACCTACAATAAATGAAAATGAAGTGTTGGTAAAAGTTACAGCAGCAGGAGTAAATCCACTAGATAACATGATTTCACGTGGTGAAGTAAAGATTATCGTACCTTACAAACTTCCACAAGTTGCAGGTAATGAGGTAGTAGGTATAATTGAACAAAAAGGAAGTAATGTAGCTAATTTTGAAATTGGAGATAGAGTATTCTCTAGATTACCATTAGATAAAATCGGAGCTTTTGCTGAATATGTAGCTATTAATCAAGATGCAATCGCTAAAGTACCAGATTATCTAACTGATGAAGAAGCAGCAGCTGTTCCATTAACAGCATTAACAATTATGCAAGCTTTAGAACTTATGGGGGCAGAATCAGGAAAAACAATCTTCATCTCAGGTGGAACAGGTGGAGTAGGTGGTATGGCTATTCCTATCGCTAAAGCAAAAGGATTAACAGTAATCACTAATGGTAGTGTAGAAAATAAAGAACGTGTTGAAAAATTAGGTGTTGATCAATTCATCGACTATAAAACAACAGATTACACAACTGTACTAAAAGATATCGATTACGTATTGGATACTCTTGGAGGAGCAGAAACTGAAAAACAAATGACTATTATGAAATCTGGAGGTAAATTAGTGTCACTAAGAGCGATGCCAAATGGAAGTTTTGCTAAACGTATGAACTTAGCTTGCTGGAAACAATTCATCTTAGGTTTAGCTGGAAGAAAATTCGATAAAATGGCAAATAAATATGGAGTATCATATGACTTCATTTTCGTAGAGTCAAATGGCAAACAATTACAAGAAGTAGCTGACATTTTCACAAAATTAGAAATTAAACCATCTGTAGATACTGTATTTGACTTTAAAGACGTAAATAAAGCTTTAGATAAAGTAGCAAATGGACGTTCAAGAGGTAAAACAGTTTTAAGTTTTAAATAATATAAAAATATAGAAATAACAAGAGAAGGGAGCGACTAGAAAATTATGATTTCTTAGTAATCAATTTTTCAAGTCGCTCTTATTATCTCAAAATATCAACAAACATAATAAAGTTAGGAGACAATCATGTCATATATAAATAAAAGAAATGAATACATTAATGTTAATGGATTAAAAATAGCATATAGAGAAATTAATAAAGGTAAATCAGAAAGACCATTAGTGATGTTAGTACACTTAGCGGCGACAATGGATAATTGGGATCCGAAATTTATCGACCTAGTAGCAGAAAAACATCATATTATTTTATTAAATCTACCAGGAGTTGGAGGAAGTGAAGGAAAAGTAGCTACAACAATTCCAGGGATGGCACAACAAGCTATCGACATTATTAAAGCATTAGGTTATAACAAAATAAACCTACTTGGATTATCAATGGGTGGAATGATCGCTCAAGAAGTAACAAGATTAAATAATGACTTAGTAGAAAAATTAATATTAGTAGGAACAGGACCAAGAGACGGGGAAGGAATCGGAACTGTGACTAGTACTACTTTCAAATTCATGCTAAAAGCAGGATTAAATAGGGTAGATCCTAAGAGATTTATCTTCTATAACCACGATGAAAAAGGAAAAATTGAAGCGAATAAAGTACTAGATAGATTAGCAAGTCGTAGTAAAGAAAATGCAGATGCCGATATGAAAGTTCCTAGCTTCTTAAGACAATTAAAAGCAATCAAACGTTGGAGTACTATAGGATATGACGATTTAAAATTTATTACGCAACCTACACTAATCGTAAATGGGGATAAAGACTTAATGGTACCTACTATTAACTCATATAACATGCATCAAAAAATAGAGAATAGTAAATTAATAATTTATCCAAATGCAGCACACGGATCATTATTCCAATACGCAGATGAATTTTCAAAAGAGTTAATAGAATTTTTAGGAGAATAAGATGACAAACTAATTAAAAGTAGCTTGTTAGAAAGTAATTATACTTAAGGCGCATGGTTTATCAGCTTTAAAACCTAGAAGAACAAAGTAGCATTTTAAAGAGAGAGTGATTCGAAAGTCGATTTGTCGAGTTATCCCTAACTAATATAAAAAAATAAATATATATTCAGCCTAGAGCGATTAGAAAATTCAATTATAAAAATTAATGATTTTTCACTCGTTCTAACATTTTTTACAAAATCCTTGACAATGACGGTTGTTTAGTATAATATAGACTAAGTAAACCGTAATATAAAATATTAGTAGAGAGACTTTTATTTCATGTTTTTTTAGAAGAGAGTTTAATCCCGAGGCTGAAAGATTAAATAATAATGATTGAAATAAGTAACACTCTTTATAAAACCGAATATAAATTGAAAGGTATCAGGAAACTGATATGAATTCGGGTGGCACCACGAAACTAGTAATCGTCCCATGTAGTTAAATGACTATATGGGGCGTTTTTTTATTTCAAAATATAAGAGGTTATAACTAATATTAGTAGTTAAAATAGACAAAAATATGGAGGAACTTATGACAACAATTACAAAAGAACAAGTAGCTCACATCGCTCATCTTTCTAGATTAGAAATTCAAGAAAATGAAGTAGATGGATACATCGAAAAATTAGAGAAAGTTGTAGATTTATTCAATACAATCAACAGCGCACCAACAGAAAATGTAAAACCAACTTATCACGTTCTAGACTTAGTTAATGTATTTAGAGAAGACGTAGCTCATGATGGAATGGATAGAGAAGAAGTTCTTAAAAACTCTAAAGAAACTGAAGCAGGACAATTCAAAGTACCTACTATTATTGAATAAAATAAGGAGATAATTTAATGAGTTTATTACATGAATCAATTGAAAGTTTAGAACTTAAACTTAAAAATAAAGAAATTAAACCAAGTGATTTAGTAAAAGAATCACTAGACAGAATTAAAGCTACTGATAATAAAGTAGGTTCATTCATTACAGTAACTGAAGAAGTAGCATTAAAACAAGCTGAAGCTTTAGACCGTGCTCAAGAAGAGGGGCGCGCTGAAGGTAAATTATTCGGTATCCCAATGGGAATCAAAGATAACATCGTTACAAAAGATATTCAAACAACTTGTGCATCAAAAATCTTAGAAGGATTTAATCCAATTTACGATGCAACAGTAATGAACAAACTTAACAAAGAAAATCCAATCCTTTTAGGGAAATTAAACATGGACGAGTTCGCAATGGGTGGTTCTACAGAAACATCATACTACAAACTAACTCGTAACCCTCATGATTTAGATGCGGTACCAGGAGGATCAAGTGGTGGTTCAGCTACAGCAGTAGCAGCAGGACAAGTTAGCTTCACTCTAGGAAGTGACACTGGTGGTTCTGTACGTCAACCAGCTTCATACTGTGGTATCGTCGGATTAAAACCAACATACGGACGTGTATCTCGTTTTGGCTTAGTAGCATTCGCTTCATCATTAGACCAAATCGGACCAATGACTCGTACAGTTAAAGATAACGCTCGTGTATTAGAAATCATCTCAGGATTAGATGCTAACGATATGACTAGTGCACCTGTAGAAGTACCAGAATTCAGTAAAATCATCACTGGAGACATCAAAGGTAAGAAAATTGCTCTTCCTAAAGAATACTTCGGTGCTGGAATTGACGAAGAAGTTAAACAAGCAGTACTTGAAGGTGTTAAATACTTAGAAAGCCAAGGAGCTATCGTAGAAGAAGTAAGTCTTCCAAACACAGACTACGCTATTTCAACTTACTACATTATCGCTTCTGCTGAAGCAAGTTCAAACCTTTCTCGTTTCGATGGTATTCGTTACGGATTTAGAAGTCCAAACGCAACAAACCTTGAAGAAATCTACAAAAAAACACGTGGAGAAGGATTTGGAGCTGAGGTTAAACGCCGTATCATGTTAGGAACATACGTACTATCTTCAGGATACTACGATGCATACTACAAAAAAGCACAGCAAGTTCGTACATTAATTAAACAAGACTTTGATAGAATATTCGAAGAATACGATGTAATCATTGGACCAACTGCTCCAACAGTAGCATTCAACATTGGAGAAGAAGTAGGAGATCCAATTAAAATCTACGCTAACGATATCTTAACAATCCCAGTAAATATGGCTGGATTACCAGGTATCAGCATTCCATGTGGATTCAAAGGTAACCGTCCAATCGGTATGCAAATTATTGCTAAACCATTCGCAGAATCTACACTATACGATGTAGCGTACAACTTCGAACAACACTACAACTTACACGATAAAAAAATAGAATTATAATAGGAGAAAAAAGATGCATTTTGAAACAGTAATTGGACTAGAAGTCCATGTAGAATTAAAAACAGATTCAAAAATATTCTCACCATCTCCAGCTCACTTTGGTGCAGAACCAAACACTAACACAAACGTTATCGACTTAGGATATCCAGGGGTACTTCCAGTAGTAAACAAAAGAGCGGTAGAATGGGGAATGAAAGCAGCAATGGCGCTTAACATGACAGTAGCTCGCGAGTCAAAATTCGATAGAAAAAACTACTTCTATCCAGATAACCCGAAAGCATACCAAATCTCACAATTTGACCAACCAATCGGAGAAAACGGATGGATTGATATCGAAGTAAACGGAGAAACTAAGCGTATCGGTATTACACGTGCTCACCTTGAAGAAGATGCTGGTAAATTAACTCACAAAAATGGTTATTCACTAGTTGACCTTAACCGTCAAGGTACACCACTTATCGAGATCGTATCTGAGCCAGATATTAGAACTCCAGAAGAAGCATATGCTTACTTAGAAAAATTACGTTCAATAATTCAATATATCGAAGTATCTGACGTTAAGATGGAAGAAGGATCAATGCGTTGTGACGCGAATATCTCTATCCGTCCTTACGGTCAAGATGAATTCGGTACAAAAACAGAGCTTAAAAACTTAAACTCATTCACTTTCGTTAAAAAAGGTTTAGAGTACGAAGAAAAACGTCAAGAACAAGTTATCCTTTCAGGTGGAGTAATCAACCAAGAAACTCGTCGTTTCGATGAAACAACAGGAACAACTAAACTTATGCGTGTTAAAGAAGGTTCAGACGATTACCGTTACTTCCCAGAGCCAGATATCGTACCTATGATTATTTCTGATGAATGGATGGAAGAAGTAAGAAAAACTATTCCAGAACTTCCAGATGCTCGTCAAAGAAGATACCAAGAAGAACTTGGATTACCAGCATACGATGCACACGTACTTACATTAACTAAAGAAATGTCAGACATGTTCGAACAAACTGTAGCTTTAGGAGCAGATCCAAAATTAGCTTCTAACTACTTAATGGTAGATGTGAATGCATACTTAAACAAAGTTCAACAAGAGCTTAAAGATACAGCATTAACTGCAGAAGGTTTAGCAGGAATGATTAAATTAATCACTGATGGAACAATCTCAAGTAAAATCGCTAAAAAAGTATTCGCAGAACTTATCGAACACGGTGGAGATGCTGCACAAATCGTTAAAGAAAAAGGTCTTGTACAAGTATCAGATAGTGGACAATTATTAGCTTGGGTTAACGAAGCATTAGATAACAATCCAAAATCTATCGAAGACTACAAAAACGGTCGTGACCGTGCGATTGGTTTCCTAGTAGGTCAAATCATGAAAGCCTCAAAAGGACAAGCCAACCCACAAATGATCAACAAAATGTTATTAGAAGAAATCGCAAAACGATAATAACGAAAATAATAAACGAACTCGAAGCAAGGAGAAATCCTTGTTTCGAGTTTTTTAGTGTTTAAAACGTAGAAAAGTCTCTTATGTATTGCAAAGAACATAATTGTTATATATAATAAATATTACGGAAATAAAATAAGAATTATAATTTTTTGAGTTAAACAATATACATTTACTATATAATGTTAAAATCAAATCTATTAATGTGTAATTATTGAAAAATAACTTATGGGAGGAAAATGAAATGACTGAAGATCCGTTTAAAGAATATTTAATACAATCAGAACCTTCTAAGAGAGAAAAAGGTTATGCATGGCAGACAGCAATAGGTTTGCAGGAAGTTGATGGTTTAACTCCATCTCAATATTTAATTAATACAGCATTGCGAAACATAGAAGGTGAAATAACACTAGAAGAAGCCGATATACTGCTTCATTCATATTATGAAGAAAATCCAGAACTAAATAAAGAAAGTCGCGTAGAAGAAGCTGATAAAGTGTCTGTTCGAATAGCTAGAATCTTATCCGAAGAAGCTTTTACCTTTTCCCCAACGGAATATTTAGCTATTCATAGGAAGTTATTTGAAGGAATATATAAACATGCAGGGACAATCAGAACTTATAATATTACAAAAAAAGAATGGGTCTTAGACGGAGAAACAGTAATATACGGAAGTGCAAGTGAATTAGTTAGAACTCTAGAGTATGACCTTGAGCAAGAGAAAAAATTCCAGTATAATGGCTTATCAACGAATGAAATAATAAAACACTTATCAGAATTTATCTCAAGACTATGGCAAATCCATGTTTTTGAAGAAGGGAATACAAGAACAACAGCTGTATTTTTTATCAAATATCTAAGAACATTAGGTTTTGATGTAACAAATGATATATTCGCTGCTAACTCTTGGTATTTTAGAAATGCATTAGTTAGAGCAAACTACAGAAATTTAAAGAAAGAAATCTATTCAACATTTGAATTTGTAGAGTTATTTTTAGGAAATTTACTACTAGATGAAAGTACACTATTAAAAAATAGAGAATTACATATCAATTGGATAAAAGAAGATAGAGAGATTTCAACATATAATTATAACGATAAACTAGAAAACTTCTCTGATAAAAATAAGGAATATATTAAGAACCTTTATGATAAATTCAATTTTGATTCTGTATTTGGAAGAAAAGAAGTGATGGAAGTTACAAAACTAAAAACATCAAGAGCATCAGAAATAATCAAAGAAATGCTAGTGCACGAAATTATTGAAAAAGTAGAGGGTTATGGAAAAGGAAAATATAAATTTAGAATAGTGCTAAATTAATAGAATTCACAAAATGATAAGAATATACGAACTCGAAACAAGGGGAAATCTTTGTTTTGAGTTTTTATATTAATTTATGAAACTGGACATTTGTCATTAAAAAGTGGACATTGAGGAATGAAACTGGACATTCGTAGATGAAAAAAGTGGACATTGGTGAGTAAGACTGGATATTCATAGATGAAAAAAGTGGACAATGGAGAATATAACTGGACTTTCATGTTTAAAAAAGTGGATAATAAGGAATAAAAGTGGACTTTGGTAGTAAAAAAAATGGAAATTGGAAGTGGAAGTGAATATTCGCAGATGAAAAAGTGGAAAATCGAAAATATTCAATTTATGTAGAATATATTTTGAGAAATGGGAGTAATATTATTGACATACGTATAAATACGTAGTATAGTTAAAGTGTCAGGAGGTTAAATATTATGCCGATGACACAAGAAGAGATGGTTAAGCTGTTGAAAAAGTACGGTTTTACGTTATGTAAAGGCGGAAAGGGATCTCATATAAAAATGAAAAAACCTGGACAGAAGAGACCTATCATTATCCCGAAAGGTGAATTGAATAAATTCACAGAGAAGGGAATATTAAAGGATGCTGGATTATTATAATCCAGCTCCGAACTAATGAGGTGATATAATGTTAGTAAGTTATCCAGCAATTTTTTATTTTAACAAAGAAAGTGAAGAAAAAGAGATTTATAATGTATATTTTCCAGATTTAAAAGGAAGTGGAACACAAGGTATAGGTATAGCAGAATCAATGAGTATGGCATCGGATTATTTAGGATTAGCCCTTAGTGATTATTTGGAAGATGGAGAAAGATTACCTAAGTCGAGTAATATAAATGAGTTGTCAATAGAAGATGATTTTCCTTTTAAAGATGATCCTGAGATGAAGAATTTTTATGTTCTTAATAAATCCTTTGTCTCAATGGTTGTTGTAGATTTGAGAGAATATTTAGATAGTAGCACGCTAATTAAAAAGACATTGTCTATTCCTAAATGGGCTAATGATGTTGCAGTAAAATACAATATTAATTTTTCACAATTATTAACGAATGCAATCGCAGAAGAAACTATAAAGTATAAATAGAAAATATGTGATGCTTATTTGTTAATAAAAGTGTTTTGTAAGTTGAACTTATAAAGTGCTTTGAAATATAGAGAAAAATATTAAATAAAGATGTACCAAAAAATAGATTTTTTAATCATAATTTTGAGTACATCTTTTTTATATTTAATTTTACTTATTTACTCTTCACAAAATCAACCATTTTGGAAATAGCCTTTGTTGCTTCTGGTATTGGAAAGGCAGGATAAACATGGTTTAAATTTTTACCGATTTCAAATCCAGTCTTAACATTTGCTTCACGAAGTTTTTCAGCTAATAATGCTATGTCAGGATATAATAATTCACGTGTTCCTGAGAATAACAATACCTCTGGTAAATTATTCATTTCACCGTATAATGGAGAAACTTTCCAATCTGATAAGTCTGCATCACCAGCCCAAGATTTGGCATCAGCTAGCAAAGTATCTACATGTAGTAGAGGATCTTTTTTGATATATTTTTGAATATCAGGATTTGACATTGTTAAATCAACCCATGGACTTAGTAAAATAAGACCTTTAGGCAGAGTAATATTATTTTGAACAAAGTCTTGAACTAATCCTAGAGCTAAGCCACCACCAGCACTATCTCCCATAATATAGATATCTTTATCTGGATTCTCAGCAACGTAGTCTGTATATAATTTTGTTAGTAGTTCATAGCTATCTTTATAAGTATAGAATGGAGCTAGACCGTAATCAGGAATAATAACCTCAGCATCAGCTTCTTGAGCAATTTTATCAGCCATCTCCCATTGAATATCTACGAATTCATGAACGTAAGAACCACCATGAATATAGAAAATAGTAGAGTTAGAATTATTAAAACTGTTTAAATGCCATACCTGTCTATCAGAAACAATTCTAGTATAGAATTTAGATTTAGTATCGAATTCATATACATTTACAGTTTCTTCGTTCTTATCTTCTTTTTGTTTTTCTAGTCTTTTATTTTCATCTATATCTCTTAGTTTCTTATATTTGTTACCAAGATATAACTCGATTAAACCAGCTTTAGCACTACGTTTATAACGTAATTTTTGATACCCTGCATAGCTACCCACCAATGCAGGTAATGTTGCGGCAATTGAAGCTACTGAAACAACTTTTTTATTAAATTTTCCCATTTTAATCTCCTCTTATTTACATAAATGTAAGTATTTTATTTATTTACAATTATAGTTTATCAGAAAATAAAGTGATTGTAAAAATAAAAATCTGAAGAAAAGGAATAAGGAAAAAAGAAAGTTGGAAGTCTACTTCCAATTATAGGTAAAATAGATAAAAGTTGGAAGTCCACTTCCAATTACAGGTAAAATAGATAAAAGTTGGAAGTCCAGTTCCAATTTAAGGCAAAAAAGGTAAAAGTTGGAAGTCTACTTCCAATTAATGAAGAAATATGGTATGATAATGGTAATATGATAATCAATTTAACGAAAGGAGAAAAAAATGTATATAAGAGATAATTATTTAAGTAAACTAATTTCGTTCAAAGATACAGATTTTATAAAAGTTATCACTGGAGTTAGGCGTTCAGGGAAATCGGTCTTATTAAAACAATATAGTAATTATTTATATGAACAAGGAATAAATAAAGAAAATGTAATTTATATAAATCTAGAAGCATTTGAGTATCAACATATAAAAAGTTCTGAAGAATTCTCAGAGATTCTAAAAGAGTTGTTACCAAATAACGGAAAAAAAGTATATTTATTAATAGATGAAGTTCAATTTGTTGATGGTTGGCAAAAAGTAATTAATGGTTTAAGAGTTAGTTTTGATATAGATATAGTAATAACTGGATCAAATGCAAAACTGTTATCAGGTGAATTAGCTACCTTACTTAGTGGAAGATATGTAGAAATAGAAATATATCCATTTTCATTTAGAGAGTATTTAGAAGTAAATAACATTGACATTAATTCTAGAATTGTAGATTCTGCGTATAAAGATTATGAAAAATATGGAGGATTTCCAGGAGTTGTATTGTCACCTGAAGCCATAAAGACAACTATTTTATCAGGAATTTATGATTCGATATTATTAAACGATATAGCAATAAGAGGATCTGTGAAAGACACGTTAGTTTTAAAGAGAGTGGTTGCATTTTTAGCTGATAATGTAGGTCAATTAATAAATCCTACAAAAATATCAAATATGCTAAAACAAGAAAAATTATCAATATCTAATCATACAGTAAATAGATATCTAGAATTATTACAAGATGCCTATCTATTTTATGAAGCTAAGCCGTATGATATTAGAGGTAAAGGGTATTTAAAACAAAATTCTAAATATTTCATAGCCGATAATGGACTTAGAAACCATGCGGTTAGTCATAAAGATGGTAATTTAGGAAATCGATTAGAAAATATCGTATATTTAGAACTTCTGAGACGAGGATATAAAGTTGATATAGTTAGATTAGATGATAAAGAAATAGACTTTATCGCTAAAAGAGATGGGGTAATTGAATACTATCAAGTAGCATATCAAATTCCAAATAATTCACATGAAACTGATAATTTATTAATGATAAAAGATAATTATAAAAAAATAGTAATTACAGGTCGATATGAAGGAACAGACCATATTGATGGTATAGAAATTAAATATATTGTCGATTGGTTAATTGAGGAAGAATAATATCTAAAATTTTTGAATTAAAGTGTAAATAAAAAATAAAACTCAAAATTCAGTTGTAGAATTTTGAGTTTTTATTTTGGATATCCTTTTAAAAATTTACTAGTCACTTATTATTATCTAATTAAATAGTAGTTTGTAATATATGCATTCACGATATCGCGCAGTTGTTCATCAGATAGTCGTCTTAATGCTGGGAAGGCGATTGTTGATAATTCTACTAGGTTATCAATATTTTTTTCCGTGAACTCTTCTTGATCAATCTCTTCAGTATTATTAGAAAATAGAATGAATAATTTACTAGCTTCATCATCTGTAAGACCTCTATTTTCACATGCTAGATAAAATGAAGGTTCTTCGTTAAATCTATCTTTAATGTATTCATTAATCTCATATACAGCTGATTTAATAGTGAAGTGACTAGAGATAAAATCAGGACTTTCAACGTATTTTGTTTGTTTCACTTCAAAAGGTATTCCACCTTCATTAACAGCTTTTGTAAGGAACATGCTAATTGCAGTTTCCAAATTTAATCCAAGACTAAAGAATAAATCTTCAGCATCATTTTTCAATTCATCATCAATAGTTAAAACAATTTCCGATTCACTCATTTTTAAAACTTAATACATTAATTTTAACGTAGAATGGTTAATTTTAAAGAGAACTTTATACGAAAAAGTTAAATTCAAGGATATATACAAGAATGAAGAAAAGTTATAAAGAGATATAAGAATTATTAGTAAATATGTTATAATAGAATGTAAGAAAATTAGGATTGAGAGGATCTTTATGGAATTAGAATTATTACAAAAAGCGATAGAAGAAAACTACAACGCATTATCGGAAGTTAGTAACGCAGCATTTAGTTTAGACCCAGTATCAGATGAAAGATTAGTAGAAATCGCAAAAGATGTAAATAAACAGTTAGGATATGAACTGTATGATAAACTAGATAAAGAAAGTTTAGTAGCAGACTTCTCAACTACATCAAGAGAAATGTATAAATATACTCTAGATAAATCAAAATTCTTAAATGATAGACTAGAAAAAGCATTAGTAGAACATTGCGACGATATATTAGTAGATGTAGTAAAAGCACACGAAAACTTCGACTCGATGGAAACGTATGAACTATATACATTAGCATTCAAAGTAAATGAAAAACTAGGATATAGATTATTCAGAGATATCTATTCATACAGCTTAAGACGTGACTTCGAGAGAGTAGCAAAAGCAGTAGAAACATACAAAAAAGAAGGTAAAATAACGAAGTTTATTAAGTAGGAAGTATGGTAGGGATACTGAGGAACAAGATATTAAAATTACGATATTATTTTATAATCATAAAAATAAACTTCTATAAAAATCAAAAAATCAATGGGGAATAGATTATGTTTAAATTGAAAAAGATTAATAGAAACAATATAGGGGAGATTCTGAAATTAGAGGTTTTTGATAATCAGAAAAGTTTTGTAGCTACAAATAATATTAGTATCATAGAAGCATATATAGCAATTACTGAGAATAATCATGTATTCACATTTGGTATTTATAAAGACGATACACCTATTGGTTTTCTAATGATAGGTTATGATGTGAATTCAGATGATGACGGTGCTCCTAAGATAGCTAAAGGAAATTATAATATATGGCGTCTTATGATAGATAAAAAATTCCAAGGGCAAGGATTTGGTAAAGAAGCGATGGATTTAGCTTTAGAATTTATTAATGCCTTTCCTTGCGGAACAGCAAAATATTGTTGGTTATCATATGAAAGTGATAATGATGTAGCACGACAACTATATAAGTCAGTTGGTTTTGTAGAAACTGATGAAAAAGATGGAGATGAAATAGTAGCTATTTTAGAATTAAAGTAGAAATAATACTTGTTTTAGTTATAATATTATTAACTCTAATACTTAAGACATAAAATAGTTTTAAGAAGATAGAAAAAATAGTGATTTAAGTATTGATAGATTAAAACGTAATGTTAATATAAAAATGAAGTTGTCGATTTTATAACGGTGCCACAGGTAAATTTATTTATAAAAAATAATCATCTTTCCCGATCAAAGCAAAGATGGTTATTTTTTTTATTAGTTTTGTAAGGTTACTAAACTAATAAAAAAATAGACTAAAAATTCTGAATATGTATATTTTAATATGTAGCATTTATGATATAATTGAAAAAGTACGATAAAATTTAGTAAGGAAATATAGGTTAATGGCAAAGAAAGAAGTAAATACAGATTTGTGGGTTTATGAACTATTAAAAGAGGCGAAGATTAGCGATAAGTTCACAGCTCAAGGAAGTAATATAAAAGAAATTCACGAAGCACTACAAACAGCATCAAAGCGAGGAACTGGTAAAGTAGGATTTCCTGAATATGTAGGTGTGGTTAGAAACTTTTTAATAGTTATTGAAGATAAAGCCGATACAAATAAACATATCGATTTAACAGATAAAGAGATAATTAGTGAACAAGTAGCTAGTGTTTGTGATTATGCTGTAAATGGTGCATTGTTTTATGGAAAGCATCTTGCAAAAAATACAAATTATAAAGAAATAATAGCTATAGGTATTAGTGGAAATGAAAAAAATCACAAAATTACCCCTATCTATATAGATGATAGAGGGAATTATAAAGTTCTTGATGATTTGGAAACTCTAATCTCATTTAGTGAAAAAAATATTGATGAGTATTACACAAAAGAAATTTTAAAAGAAGATACTCAAAAAGAAAAAGAAACAGCAGAAATTTTGAAAGATGCAAGTGAACTTCATGAAGATTTAAGAAATTATGGGAACTTAGAAGAAAAAAGTAAACCTTTAGTAGTGTCTGGGATACTGCTTGCACTTAGAGAAATTGAGTACAAAAACTTTAGTATAGATAGTTTAATTGGTGATACACAAAAAACTGATGGTCAAAAAATATATGATGCTATAGAAGCAAATTTAGGACGTGCAAATGTTTCGCCACAAGTTAAGAAAAATAAACTACTAAGTCAATTCTCTATTATCCGTGATAATGTCAAAATAAATGAAGTAAATCCTAATCTAGGGAAGACACCACTAAAACATTTTACAGAATTTTTATATGAGAGTATTTATCATAGTATAAAATATAATAATTCTTCTGAAGATTATCTTGGTAGATTTTATGGAGAATTCATGTCGTATAGTGGAGGAGATGGACAAAACTTAGGTATTGTTTTGACTCCTAAACATATTACGGAACTATTTTGTGATTTATTAGCTTTAAAACCAAGTGATAAAATACTTGATCCGTGTTGTGGTACGGCAGGATTTTTAATTGCTGCCATGCACAATATGGTAGGTCAAACAGATGATGAAGGTCAAATCAAACATATTAAAAAACACCAACTTTTTGGAATAGAAGAACAATCGTATATGTTTACTATCGCTACCACTAATATGATTTTACGTGGAGATGGGAAAAGTAATCTAGAAAATGGAGACTTTTTGGCAGAAAATCCAGCACAATTACAACTAAAAGGGTGTAACGTAGGTATGATGAATCCACCGTATTCAATGGGCTCTAAACAAAATCCTAACTTATATGAAATTAATTTCACAAGACATTTGTTAGATTCATTAGTTGAGGATGGGCGTGCTGCTATTATCGTTCCACAAAGTACATTCACAGGAAAAACAAAAGACGAACAAAAAATCAAAGAAGAGATTTTGAAAAATCATACATTAGAAGGTGTTATCACTCTTAATAAAAATACTTTTTATGGTGTCGGTACTAATCCTTGTATTGCACTCTTCACAGCACACAATAAACACCCTAAAAATAAAGTATGTAAATTTATTAACTTTGAGAGTGATGGATATATAGTAAGTAAACATATTGGTCTTATAGATGATGGTTCACATAAAGATAAAAAACAACACTTGCTTGATGTATGGTTCGGTCGAAACGAAGCACCTACTAAATTCTGTGTAGAAACAACGGTTGAAGCAACTGATGAATGGCTACATTCTTTCTATTATTTTAATGATGAAATTCCAAGTGATGAAGATTTTAAAAGAACTATCGCTGATTACTTAACGTTCGAAGTAAATATGATAACTCACGGTCGTGGATATTTATTTGGAATAGAAGATAACAAGGAGGAATATGAAATAAAAGAAACATTGCTGAAGGTTGCTGAAAGTGAGGAAGATTATGAGTAAGTTAACTTTAGATAGTGTGGAATGGGGAGAGTTTAGAATAAAAGATTTGTTTGAGCTTCATCTTTCGAAAGGAGATAATCAAGCTAATTTGTTAGATGAAGGAAATATTCCTCTAGTGTCCTCTGGATTAAATATAAATGGGATTTCAAAATTTATAAGAGAAGGGGACGGCAAGTCTGAGTTATTTGCTGGGAATATCCTCACTGTTGATATGTTTGGGAAAGCATTTTATCATGAATATAATTTTTTTTCTGTATCTCATGGTAGAATAAATATTCTTATTCCTAAATTTGAAATAACAAAGTTTATAGCAGTCTTTATAGTAGCAGAAATCGATAAAAATTTTTCTAATGTATTTTCTTACAATAGAATGTGTTCACAAAAAAGACTTCGTTCTAGTAAAATTCTTCTTCCTATCGACTGTAAAGAAAAACCTAACTGGCAATTTATGGAAGATTACGTCAAACAAGAGATGAAAGTTCAAAGTAAAAAGGTAGCTTCTTATTACGAAAATAAACTAATGAAGCTAGGTTTTGATTTACTCGACTTAGAAGTAGAATGGAAAGAGTTTTTCTTTACAGATATTTTTAAAGAGATTAAACGTGGGAAACGATTAACTAAAAGTAATCAAATTGATGGTAATACTCCATATGTATCATCAACGGGAATAAATAATGGTGTTGATAATTTTATTGGTAATGATGAAAAAGTGAGAAAGTATGCTAATAATTTATCTTTAGCTAATAGTGGAAGTGTGGGTTCTTGTTTTTATCATAAGTATGAATATATAGCAAGTGATCATATAACAGCATTAACTTCAGAATATGCAGATGAATATGTTTATAAATTCATGTCAACGATTATTAGCAGATTAGAAGAAAAATATTCCTTTAATCGTGAAATAAACGATAAGAGAATTTCAAGGGAAAAATTATTCCTTCCTATCGACAAAAATGGTAAACCTCACTGGGAATATATGAGTAACTTTATAAAAAAACTAGAAAAAGAAAATGCAGCGAAAACGCTTAAATATATATATATATATATATATATAGTGGCTAAGAAATTTGAAAACAAATATTTACTGAAAAATGTTTCATGGAAAGAGTTTTTTATCGAAGATATTTGTGAAATTAAATCAGGAAAAGATATTTATGAACGAGAGAGAATTGAAGGCAGGACTCCTTACATTACAGCAACAGCAAACAATAATGGAATAGGGTATTTTATTTCTAATAAAAATACAACATTGCAAGAAAAATGTATATCGGTTAACCGTAATGGCTCGGTAGGATATTCATTTTATCACTCATATCCTGCACTTTTTGGAAATGATACTAGAAAACTAATTCCGAAATACAGAGATGACCATGTGGCGAAGTTTATCTCATTTATGATTTCTAGTCAAAAAGAAAAGTATGGGTATGGTTATAAGATGGGAACAGCTCGCTTGAAACGCCAGAAAATATTACTTCCTGTTAATGAAGAAGAGCATATTGACTATGATTTTATGAAAAAGTATATAATAATACAAGAAATAAAATCTATAAAACAACTCATACATAATTATAGTGGTAATTAGATTAGATAAATAAGCTATTATTAACTAAAAAAACTTTTTAATAAGATCGTATGAGTGCGAAAAAAAATTAAATAATTTCAGATGTAATATGATGTAGTTAATTCCATTTTTAGGATAAATTAAAAACGTAGCGTAATTTGTACTAAAAATGAATATATGGAAGTTGTAAATATAATAATACTAAAATAAGTTTTAAATTTTTCTATACTTTATTTTTTTACAATAAAAACATTCTCTTATTATTTATGTTATAATAAAACATAACAGATTATATTAATTATCAAAGTAAAGGAATTGTTAAATGGGAAATTATAATGAGTTATTAACTCTTAGGAATAAAATAGAAAACACACTGAATTATCAACTTCATTAAGTAATTTGGAATTATATCACAGCAATCTATTTGCTGTTGTTCTGGAAAAATCTGAATTTATTAATCATAAGTTTTTTAGTAATGTTATTGATATTAATAAAAAATATACCGAATTGAAGGTATATAGAGAAAAAAACTCGATTGATTTAACTATCGAGGTTATTGATGAGGATGGACAGACTCATGTAATTTTTATAGAAAATAAAGTTAAGTCTTTACCTGATGAGAATCAATTAATTCGTTATTCTGAAAAAGATTATAATGCTAAAGGTATACTTCTAAGTTTAGTTGAACCTGGATTTGATTTTCCTTATAGTTGGTATAGAAGAAGTTACGGTGAGTTAATTGAGTATTATAATGATTTACTTAAAAAGTAGATGAGACTTTTAGACTATTCTTAATAGATTATATTGATTATATGAAAAATGTGGAAAAATTTATTGAAAAGATGAGTTATGGTGAATCATACTTTTTAGAAGAATCTAGTAATAAGGTACTTGATGGTATGAGATTAAGGTCGGTTATCGAGAAGATTCACTATGCGAATTTACAGAATAAGATTTCTGATTTGGGGTATAAAACATACTCTGGTAGAATAAGGGGAGGACATCATTTTGGAATTGATCTTCCTATTGAAGGTACTACGTCTTCTTTTGATATTCAGATACAAGGAAATCAGTATAGGCATAAGGTTAATTTTTCTCTTGAAGATAAAGCAAAATTAGGTGATTTAGAAAGAATATGTGACAGTATAAAAGAGAAAACTTGTTTGTATCATTTCAATCTAGAGGATAATCCAATTTTACAAAAATCTTCTTCAAGAAAAAAATGGAAGACATATGATAAACGAGATTTTTATGATTATGCACTTATAAAAAAACATGTATCTAGTAAAGAGTTGATTAATTATATAAAAATAGATGAAGCACATCTGAAAATTGTTAAGGAGATTATATTGGAAAATATGGATTAGGAAGAAATAAATTATTCTATTGGTCGGTAATATAAAATAATAAATATTATAGGAGAAATTAATGGAACTAAGAAACGAGAAGTTTGTCATCGATAATAAAGAATGTATTGGATATATTTCAGAGGATACACAATATTTATTAATACAACCTGTTGATGAACATGATATAGAAGTATTGGATAACGAAGTAGAAGAAATTGAAAAAAATACAGATAAACAATTCTCACTTATTGCTTTTAAAATAGAGGACTGGAATAATGAACTTTCTCCTTGAGAAGCACCTCCAGCATTTGGAAAAAAATCTTTCGGTTCTGGTGCTATAGATACTTTAGAATTTATTGAAAGTAAGTTAATACCAGAGGTTAAAGAAAGATACGATTTTGCTGATGATGTTCAGGTGATATTAGGTGGTTATTCTCTAGCGGGATTATTCAGTCTCTGGAGTGCGTACAAGTCAAATACATTTTCAGGGATTGCTGCAGCTTCTCCGTCAGTTTGGTTTAATGGTTGGGAAGAATTTATGAATAATAATACGTCATTAAGTAACACTATTTACCTAAGTTTAGGAGATACTGAAGAGAAAACGAAAAATAAAGTAATGTCTGCTGTTGGAGATAATATTAGAAAACAGGAACAACTGTTAAAAAATGATAAGATAAATATAATATTAGAGTGGAATAAAGGTGGTCATTTTAGCGATTCAGATTTACGTATAGCTAAAGCATTTGTATGGTGTATTGGAAATTTGTGTTAATATTACATTGAATCTTGAGTATATTAAAGTGAATTTTGAATATAGCAGTAAAATTTCAACATATAAATATATTAGTTTAAAAATTTATGAATAATAAGGTAAGAGTTATGACAGAAAAAGAAAAAAATAAAGGTAAAAAATTTAGTGAGATAATTTTTGGAGATAAATATGAACCAATTGATATTGAAAATCTCTCAGATGAGGAATTACGAGCAACAAGATTTGTTGATGGTTGGACAGATGAAGAGGTAGAGAGAATTATAAAAGAATGGGAAAAAAGAGGATTATAATTATCTAAAAAAATGTATTTTTTTGTTCAAGATTTGAATAGTGTTATAGTTGATAAATAGAGAATTGAGGGAATAATAAATGAGTATTACATTAGTAAAAGCAAAAGAATCCGATATGAAAGAAATATGGGAAATGCAAGTAAAGGCATTTAAGAATTTATTAGAAAAGTATCAAGATTATGATATGAACCCAGCGACAGAAAGTTATGAGAATGTTTTGAATAAATATAAACAGCCTTGGACTAGTTACTATTTTATTACTAGAAATAATGAAAAAGTTGGAGTGGTTAGAATCATAGATAGAAAAGATGGAAGTAGGAAACGTATAGCACCTATTTGGATTATGCCTGCATATAGAAATCAAGGACTGGCTCAACTTGCTATGAGAGAAGTAGAAAAAATATATGGCTCACATCATTGGCAATTAGATACGATTTTACAAGAACAAGGTAATATTTATTTATATGAGAAGTTGGGTTATAAGAGGACAGGTGAGATAGAAAATATAAAGGATGGGATGGATATAGTGTATTTATATAAAGATTAAAATTGTTGTATCTTATCAGCCTATTTCCTTTCATTCTATTCTTTTTCACGTTATAATTAAGTTACTATTACAAGAAAATTTCGGAGGTAACATATGAATGAAGTAATTAAAACGATACTAGATCATCGTACGACTCGTAGTTTTGTAAAAGGAAAAGAACTACCTAAGAAACATCTTGAGCAAATTATAGCTAGTTCTAAACAAGGATCTAGCTGGATGAATGGTCAACACTATAGTATTATCGTAACTACAGGTGAGACTAAACAACAAATCGCTGATTTAATCCGTGATAAGGCACCTGGTAATGCGGCTCATATTGAAAATTCTGCTGCGTTCTTACTATATTGTTTAGATTATACTAATATCAAATTAGCATTTGATATTGAAGGTGGAGAGTTTGATATTTCTAATCAATATGAACCATTAATTATCGGTACTTTAGATGTTGGTATTGCGATGCAAAATGCTGCTTTAGCTGCTGAGTCTTTAGGATACGGAATTGTTTATTGTGGTGGAGTAAGAGGTTTTGGAGATAAGATTTCTGAATTACTAAATATTCCAGAAAATGCTCTGTTCCTATGTGGACTAAGTATCGGTGTTAAAGATGAAGAGTTATCTACGGAAAAAGTTAAACCTAGATTACCAGACGCGGCTAATGTAGGATACAATGAATTCCCTAAATCAAATGTAGAAGTATTAAAAGAATACCGTCAAACTATGGTAGACTTCGCTGAAGCACGTGAGACAAAAACATGGACTAAGAAATTCACTGATTTCTATGCACAACCTTCAGGAATAGAAAAAGTAACTAAAGAACTATTAGAAAAAAAGGTTTTGTGAGTGAGAAGAAAAAATAAATTTAAGTGAAATAATTGACATTACTTAAAAAAATAGATATACTAAAAGTGTAGAAGAGTTAATTTAATTCTTTGAAAATAGTGCCGCTTGCTGATGGAGCGGGGTAGAAGTAATTCAGTTCGCAAATAGTGCCGCTTGCTGATGGAGCGGGGTAGAAGTAATTCAGTTCGTAAATCCTCGTCAATTTATTGACGAGGTTTTTTTAGGAGAAATTATGGAAATTAAATTAGGTTATAGTTACCATTTGAAAGATGAATTTTTTTACTAGTAATTGATAGGTATTTAATGAAAAATAAAGAAAATGGTTCGTACAGACCACATTATTATGCTGTTAAAGATTTATCAAATGAAAATATACACTGGATGATTCCAATAAGTTCACGTTTTGAGAAATATGAAAAAATAGTAGATAAAAAAATTCAAAAAGTTGGACGTTGCGATACTATAGTATTAGGGAAATTTTCAGGAAGAAAGTGTGCTTTTCTTATTCAAAATGCATTTCCAGTGCATACTAAATTTATTTCTCATATTCATACAGTGGGAAATAGTCCAGTTAAAGTTCATGATAAGTTGAGTAAAGAAATTGATAAAAAAATGAAAGCTTGTATAGCGTTAAATAAAAAGGGAAATAAAGTATTTTTTAGTGATGTTGAAAAGATATTAGAAATTATCACTAATTTATAGCAATTATAAATTTTTTGAGCACTACAATATATGTGGTGTTTTTTATTACTAAAAAAAGACACCTATGAAATCTCATAAGTGTCTTGCAGAGCAGAAATTTATCTCTCTGAGAAAGTTACCAGTAGAGCATATATTTTTATATCTCTAAGATAATATTAAGTTTAATATATAGTTTAAAGCTTGTCAACATAAGGTTTGTGAGCTTTTTTTCTTTTTTAAAAATTTTTTAAAAAAACTATTGTCAAAAAAGGTCAAACATGTTATAATTTATTTAAGGTCAAAGAAGGTCAAAAAGATAAAACTTAAATATATTCCATAAACCCTTTTAGTTTATTGAGTGTTTAGGTGTATCTTTTGAGGGTAGTATCTTTATTGTATTAGAGATACTGATCAACGAATATAAAAACCTCTTGATCTAATAATTTATTCAAAGGAGATTTACAATGGATATTAATAGTTTTACTAATAGTGTGAAAGAAATCTTAGCGAAATCTTCCGAATTTGCAACTGAGAAAAAAAGTCAAAGTATTACGAGTGAGATGTTCTTAAAAGCAGCTCTTACTGGTAGTAATTTATATAGTGATATATTAGGAAGAGTAAATGTTGATAAGGTGAATTTAACTCAAGAGTTAGATAACGAAATTGCGAAGGTAAATAGTGTAGAAGGAGATAATATCAATTACGCTAGTTATCTAAGTAATGATTTGAATGCTTTATTAATAGAAGCTAATAAATATAAAGAGAAATATGAAGATAAATTTATTTCGTGTGAACATATTGTTCTTGCGAGTTATTTGAAAAATAGTATAGTAAAAAAATATATCGATAAGGTGACTACGTTAAAAGATTTAGTAGCTGTTATCGATAATATCAGAGGAGGTAAAAAAGTTATGAACGAAAATCCAGAAAACAACTACGAAGTTTTAGAAAAATATGGTCGTGATCTTGTAGAAGCTGCACGTAGTGGTAAAATTGATCCTGTGATAGGACGTGATGAAGAGATAAGAAATGTAATTAGAATTTTATCAAGAAAAACAAAAAATAATCCAGTGTTGATAGGGGAACCTGGGGTCGGTAAAACTGCGATTGTTGAGGCACTGGCTCAACGTATTGTACGCGGTGATGTACCTGAAAGTCTTAAAGACAAAACTGTATTCGAACTTGACCTTACCAGTTTAGTCGCAGGAGCTAAATATCGTGGTGAGTTCGAAGAACGACTAAAAGCTGTATTAAAAGAAGTTAAAGAACAAGATGGAAAAATAATTCTATTCATCGATGAAATTCATATGCTTGTAGGTGCTGGTAAAACTGATGGAGCGATGGATGCTGGTAATATCTTAAAACCAATGCTTGCTCGTGGTGAGCTACACTGTATCGGTGCTACAACTCTTAATGAATATCGTCAATATATCGAAAAAGACTCTGCATTAGAACGTCGTTTCCAAAAAGTTCTTGTTAATGAGCCTACTGTAGAAGATACAATCTCAATTCTACGTGGTCTTAAAGAAAGATTCGAAGTTTACCACGGTGTGAAAATCTCTGACCGTGCGATTGTAGAAGCTGCTGAATTATCTAATAGATATATTACTGATAGATTCTTACCAGACAAAGCTATCGATTTAATCGACCAAGCTTGTGCAACTATTAAAACTGAAAACTCTTCTAATCCAGCTGAATTAGATACAATCAATCGTAAAGTTATGCAGCTTGAGATAGAAGAAAAAGCCTTAAGTGGTGAAGATGATGATGTGTCTAAAAGACGTTTAGAAAACTTAAAAGAAGAGTTGGCTAATCTAAAAGAAGAACAAAATAAACTTCAATTACAAGTTGATAGTGAAAAAGAAAAATTATCAGCTGTTAAAAATCTTCGTGAAAAAATCGATAGAGTTAAAGTTGAATTAGAACAAGCTCAAAATAGTTATGACTTAGAAAAAGCTTCTGAGTTACAATATTCTACTTTACCAAAATTAACTCAAGAGTTAGAAGAATTAGAAGAAAAATCTAAACACGAAGAGTATAAACTTCTAAAACAAGAAGTTACTGAAGATGAGATTGGATTTATCGTAAGTCAAATGACTGGTATCCCTGTAACTCGTCTAGTAGAAACTGAAAAAGAAAAATTATTACATCTAGCTGACACTATTCATGAAAAAGTAATAGGTCAAGATGAAGCTGTAGAGAGTGTAACTAACGCAATCTTACGTTCTCGTGCTGGTATCGCAGATCCTAACAGACCTATTGGTAGCTTCCTATTCTTAGGTCCTACAGGGGTAGGTAAAACTGAGCTTGCTAAAGCATTAGCTCTTAACTTATTCGATGATGAACGTAATATCGTGCGTATCGATATGAGTGAATACATGGAAAAACACTCAGTTAGCCGTTTAATCGGTGCCCCTCCAGGATACATCGGTTATGAAGAAGGTGGACAACTTACAGAAAGTGTAAGACGTAATCCTTACAGCATTATCTTAATGGACGAAATCGAAAAAGCTCACCCAGATGTGTTCAATATCTTACTTCAACTTCTTGATGAAGGTACACTTACTGACTCTAAAGGTGTAGTAGTAGATTTTAAAAATACAATTATTATCATGACTTCTAACATCGGTTCATTAGAACTATTAGAAGAAGTTAAAGACGGTGTGATTTCTGAAGAAACTCGTAAAAATGTTACTAACCAACTTTACGGATACTTCAAACCAGAAATTCTTAACCGTATGGATGATATAATTATCTTCAAACCATTAACACAAGATAATATTAAAGGAATCGCTAATAAACTTCTTAACGAACTTGTTGCGCGTATTGCTAATAGAAATATTGCTTTAACATATACTGATAATATTTCTAGCTGGGTTGCAACCGCTGGATTCGATATAAAATTCGGTGCTCGTCCACTAAAACGATTCATTCAAAGTCAAATCGAAAACAAACTTTCAGTTGAATTAATCCGTCATGGTATCGAAGATGGAATGGAAATTCACTTAGACTATGTAGATGACGAATTGAAAATTGATATTAAATAATATTATTTAGCCCCATACAGAGAATGATTTGACGAATTCGATTTATCTTAAATCGTAAGTTTTGAGTCACTCTCAAATAACTATAGACCTCAGGAGAAATCCTGGGGTCTTTTTTATAAGGTTATATGAATTTAAAAAGATTAAAGTGTTGTAATTTATTATCTTTTGTATAAATGAAATTTATAGTATAATGATAAAATAAATAAAAACCCAGATGAAGTATGTGTATAGGAGGAATTTTAATGAAAATAGCGGTTATGGCTGGAACACCAATTGATTCGAAATTAGGTGCGGAGCTACTAAATTCATATGGCTATGATGATGTAGTTTTAGTGCCAATTTCTAATAATCCAGTAGAGCAAACTACGTTCCAAGCTTTAGAAGATGAAGAACGCGAAAATATTATTGTAAAAATTATTGAAGAACTAAAAGAGAAAGATTGTGATGCAATTTTTGTATACTGTAACTCACTTAGTTCGGTTGTCGATTTCGATAGATTGGCAGAAAAAATGAATATTTCTATTATTACTCCTATGCAGATGTATAGAAATCTAGGTCTTGAGTATAAGTATCTGGCTGTAATGGCTGCGAACTCTCATGGTCTTACAGGTGTAGAGAACAATCTTTATGTATCGAATCCGCGTCTACGTGTATTAGGATTATCGATGTTGGAGCTTGTTAAGGCGATTGAAGAGGGCTATAAACCTGAACAGATAGTAGAAGATTTCAACTTCAAAAAATTGTTTAATTATTTTGAATTAACGAATGTAGAAGCTGTTGTTCTTGGATGTACTCATTTTCCTTATATCAAAAAAGAGCTAGAAAAAATCACAAAACTACCAATTATAGATGTTGGTGTATTTATGATTAATAGTATGGAGAAAAGATAAAATAAAAAATGAAGTAATTCTATAAAATTAATTAGAATTACTTCATTTTAATATTAAAATTTACTTTCTGCTTTTTCATATGCATTATAAAATATTGGTGCATTTATATTATATTGTTTTCCAGTATCGTATAGGCATTTACAGACGAATAATAAATCTTTTGTATTGTTATGCAGTGTCATAATCTTTCTAGTAAGAATATTAGTAGCAAACATTCGTTTCATTATTGGTGCAGAAATGAATATAGGAAGTTTATAACCCCAAAGTTCATTTCTATAGTGTTTTAAGTTTACACCACGTGCTTTTATAATCTTAGAAGTTTCTCTTATTGCACAAACCGCTTCAGCTAATAGTTTAGATGAAGACATAAGATTCTCTGCAGCCTCAGTAGGATTATCCATATCTGCATGTTTTGCTGCGATAGATACTACACCAGCATTAATAGCCATATGTAACCAAATCCATTCAAGCATATCATATGGTGTTTCTAACTTAATGTTACAACTTTCAAATAGTGATACTAGCTTATCATAATTATTTATTTTAGAATTTTCTTTTTTCTCTAGTATAAAATGATCAAAAATACAACATGTAAGAGTAGTATCTACAATATTACCACCAGCTACAGGATAACCAAGAATATATTCTCTACCTTGCATTACTTTTTCAAGATACTTCTTATCTTCCCAAATACCACAACATAGTATAATAGTTCCTTTGATATTGTCAGAGTTTAAAGTTTCGATAACACTTTCAATATTTCCTGCTGGCATACTAATAAAAATAAAATCATAGTTATCTTTTGTATGAGTATTTACTTTATAAGTATCAGTATAGTGATCACCTTTTTTATTATTTCTACCATCTAACATATCAACATTTAATTTTGTTATATTAATTTTTTTACTGCTTTTTCTAATATAATGTTCTACATTATGACCAGCTTTATTAAATAAATTGCTATATGAAGTTCCGATAGTTCCAAGTCCAATAGCTAGTATATCCATAAATCCACCTCACAAAATAATTATAATTATTATACTATAGATAAAATTATTTATCTATAACTGAAAAAGTATTGTAAGAAAATAAACTACATGTTAGAATAAGTTTACGTATTTTTTTGAGTAGAGGAGAGATGTTATGCCGATTGGGGTTTTAATTAATACTGTCGCAATATTTCTAGGAGGTATAGCAGGGGCGTTGTTGGGAGATAAATTACCTGAAAAGTATAAAGAACAGCTGAATATGATATTTGGTCTTTGTTCGATGGGAATGGGTATAGCGTCGATTGGTCTTATGAAATATATGCCTGCGGTAATATTCGCGATTATTATAGGGACATTAGCAGGTTTGTTTTTTAATCTTGGAGATTTAGTCTATAGAGCCTGTCAAAAAATGCAAAAACTTATGGTGAAAGTCGTTCCAAAACCTAATACTTCTATGTCAGAAACGGAGTTTTTAGCTACATTAATTACGGTGATAGTGCTGTTTTGTTCCAGTGGAATGGGGATATATGGAAGTCTTAGTGAAGGAATAACAGGAGATCCTAGTCTACTGATTACGAAGTCTATTCTAGATTTCTTTACGGCTGCTATTTTTGCTTGTAATCTTGGGTATATTGTTTCACTAATAGCAGTACCACAGTTTGTTATTTTTACGTTTTTATTTTTATCAGCAGGATTGATAGTTCCGCTTACGACACCTGATATGATTAATGACTTTAAAGCTTGTGGTGGTTTCTTAATGGTTGCTGCAGGATTTAGAATATTGAAACTTAAGATGTTTCCAGTAGTAGATATGGTGCCTGCTATGATATTAGTTATGCCATTTAGTTGGCTTTGGGTCAATGTAATTTTACATTTACTATAAAATATTATAAAAAATAAAGCTAGTTAGAAATATTTCTGACTAGCTTTTTGTGTATTTATTATTTTAAATTGAGAGTTTCTCAACTTCTGAGTTTTTTATTTTCCTTCTAAGTAACTTTCGTTTCTTTCTTTTGCTTGTTCGAAGATTGAATTGTATTCTTCTACCATTGCTTCTGTGTATTCACCTTTTTCTAGGTCACAGTCTAAACCATAAAGTACTTTTTCCACTCTTTCAAAAACATCTTCAAGTGTGAATTTTTTATTAAGTAGATTTTCTAGAGTTTCCATACATTCTGGATCAACATTTGGATACTTGTATCTTACTTCTTGATCATCGATCCCAATCTCATAGAAATCTTTCATGATGTTTGCACGCTTTTGTTGATCACCAAAAATACTTATGTAGATTGAAACTACTACCGCTTCTTTAATTTTTCTTTGAGCAATCCCTGCAAATTTCTTTCCATCTATGCTTAGGTCGTAATCCCCTGGACAGTACGAATTTTCAATTTCTACCGCTTCGATTTTGTCAGCACCTTCTGGGAAGATTGCCTTAATAAAAGATGTCATAAGCTCATAACCTTCATTAATAGAAAAGTTTTCTTTAGGTTTATTCATAACGATTGATAAGTTTAGAATTCCTTTGTCTGAAATTATCCCAAGACCACCGATATTTCTAACGGCTGGAATTATATTATTTCTATAAAATGCAAATAATGCCTGTTCAAAGTATGGTACGCGTGTATCTGGTGCACCGATTATTGCAGAGTTTGGTAATGTATATAAATGTAATATACAATCATCACTATTAGATACTGTGCGTAAGAACATTTCATCAGTAGCAATAGGGATTAAGGGATTCACAATATTTAAAGTTTTATAAACATTGAATTTTCTATTTCGAATAAGATCTAGCATAGCTACTCCTTTAACATGTCGATAATATTTTATATCTTAAAAATTAATACTTTATAATTATAAGTTATGCGACTAATTTATGCAAGGTTTTAATGAATTACATATTATAAAAAAGTGACTCGAACATCGTGATTTTAGAAAAAAATTTGTCGAGTCACATCTGTGTATATTATATTATAAGTTAAGTTTGTAATCCTCTGGTTTAATAATCGGTAAAATCTTCGTGAATAATTTTACGAAGAAAAAACCAGAAACTACTGGAATTACTACGAAGACTATAGCTGCTTTTAATAATTCTAAAGCACTTCCGTTAGTAGTCGCAAGGTGAGCTAATGGTCCTACTAATCCACTGAATCCAAATCCGGCACTCATAGGTGTTCCTTGAATATTTAGTATCGCTGCGAACACTCCTGAGACAGCTGCGCTACAAAGAACTGGTAGCATGATTTTTGGTTTGGCGAAAATATTTGCCATAGAAATCTTTGGTGAACCGATAAAGTGCGCAAAACAAACTCCTTTAGAGTTTACAGCCCAACCCGCGATTGCAAGAGTAAATCCACATGCACAAATTCCTAGGTTTGCAGCACCTGAGGCAATACCTTCTATATTAATCGCTAGAGCAACTCCAACTGATGTAATTGGAGAAACTACAAGACACGCAAAAATCATAGCGATTAGAATAGTAAGGATAATCGGTTGTAAAGTAAGTAAATGTTTAATTCCATCTCCAAGTAATTTTGTTGCACCTGAGAAGAAAGGAAGTGTGAATCTACCGATACCTCCGATAATTACCAATGTAAGTGGTGGTAGTATAATTACCGCATAGTTTTTAGCTTTATCTCCGATTAGCAGTATGAAAGCTGTAGCCAGTGCAGCTGTGAAAATCATCGTTACGATATCTCCAGAACCTTTTAGCATTAAGCCAGTTTTATCTGGTGTTGGTATTATTGAACCACCAGCAAATAATGTAGCTAATCCGATTGAAACACTCTGTACAGGTGTAAATTTAAAGAATAATCCAATTATTATTCCTGAAGCTAATCCTATCATGGCATTAGAAATAGTTATTGATAATGATAAAAACGCAAGTGATGGATATAGCTTTCCTATATATTTAAGTAGTTCACCAAGTAAGGCACCTGGTACTAAACAAAGCACAGTTCCTAAGGCGATACCATTAAGGACGTTCATGGTGAACTTTTTTATTGTAATTTTTTCTGACATAAACAATATCTCCTTTTTTTATATTCATACCCTAAAAAGGTTACTAATTATTATAACGTAAAATATATTGTTTGTATATGAAAAAATGCAGAATTTAAGAGTAATTCATTATAGGAGATTTAACTTTGTTTTAACTTTAGGTAGTATAGTGTATAATAATATAAGAGAAACTATAAAAATAGGAGGTATAAAATGAGAATACTAAGAAGTTTACTATCGTTATTAATAGTATTAGCGCTTTTTGGTGGTGGGTTAACTTATGCATTAACGCCTAGTGAGAGTATAAAAACTTCAGAAAAACTAGCAAATGTTCAAGCAGCTACAACAGTACAGGATTTAAATAGTGATTTGATTTCTAATGTAGGTTTTGCAAATTCAAAGTTATCAACATCTTTAAAATTAGATAATAAAACATTTCTTTCAATCTTTAAAAATGCAGTTGAAAAAGATTCAGAATTATTAAACGGAAGTTATAAATTAGTTGGAAATCATATTGAAGCGAAATTGCCTGTGAAACTAGGACTGTGGGATACTATTATTACCACAAATATAAGAGTCGTCGGTGCGAATAATGGTGTAGAGTTAATTTTAGAAGATGCAAAAATTGGTAAAGTACCTATTCCTGATTTTGCTTTGGAAAAATATTTGAAAGAAGCACTGACAGGGACTGGAGTTGGAGTGAATGGAAATTTGGTTTCAATAAAGGCTTTAGGTCTACCGGTTAATGTTGATAGCGTGGAACTATCAGGTGGTAATATTAACGTGACTGCTTCATTAACTCAACAACAAGTACTTCAATATACTGCTGATGCATTAAAAAATTTAAGAAGAGGATAAAAAATAATTTAAGACTTTAGAAAAAATTATATAAAAGAATGAAAAAATTATTCATATCTCATTTATATAAGGTTTTACTGAAGTCTTTTTATAAATTTCAAAATGTTTTCAGAAAATTTTAAATTAAATTCACATAAAATACTTGAAAGTTTATGATTTATGTAATATAATATACATATCGTAAATAAAGACAAGACGACTATGTGGAGTTTTAGAGAGAAACTGGTAGGTGGAAAGTTTTATAGAAGCATAGGAGTTATCACTTTATTGTGTAATAATTTTAATAGAACAAACAAGTGCTCTTGGTAGGAGTTAAAAGAGGTGGTACCGTGGATACATTTCGCCCTCTATAACTTTTACTAAGAGTTTTTTATTTTGAAAGGAGAAAAAATGGTAGAATTAAAAGATACATTATTAATGCCAAATACGAAGTTTCCAATGCGTGGAAATCTTCCAAATAAAGAACCTGAATTCCTAAAACGTTGGGAAGAAATGGATTTATACAACAAAATTTTAGAAAAAAATGCTGGGAAACCATCATATGTACTACATGACGGACCTCCATATGCGAATGGTAACATTCACACTGGACACGCATTAAACAAAATCTTAAAAGACTTTATCGTTAAATATAAAAATATGAATGGTTTTGTTTCACCTTATGTTCCAGGTTGGGATACTCACGGTCTTCCAATCGAGCAAGTATTAGTAAACAATGGTGTTGATAGAAAATCTATGCCAGCTAATAAATTTAGAAACAAATGTAAAGATTATGCCTTAAAACAAGTTGATAAACAACGTGCCGACTTCAAAAAACTTGGAGTATTAGGTGATTGGGATAACCCATACTTAACTTTAGATCCAAAATTTGAAGCTGAACAAATCCGTGTATTCGGTAAAATGGTAGACAAAGGATACATCTACAAAGGGTTAAAACCTATTTACTGGTCACCATCTTCAGAATCTGCATTAGCTGAAGCTGAAATCGAGTACCATGACCACACTTCACCATCTATCTATGTTGCGTTTGACTTAGTTAGTGAGAATGGTGTAGTTGAAAAAGGAACTAAGTTTGTTATCTGGACAACTACTCCTTGGACATTACCTGCGAACTTAGGTATTGCTGTTCACCCTGATTTTGAATACCAAGTAGTTAAGTACAATGGAGAAAGTTACTTAGTAGCTAAAGAAAGAGTTGCATTCTTAACTGAAAAATTTGGTTGGGAAAACTATGAAACTGGTGAAGTATTAGTAGGTAAAGATTTAGAGTATTTACTATGTCAACACCCATTCTTAGATAGAACATCTACATTAATCTTAGCAGATTATGTTACTCTTGATTCAGGGACTGGGCTAGTTCATACAGCTCCTGGACACGGGGTTGATGACTATCTTGTAGGTCAATTACAATACAAACTTGGAGTATTATCACCAGTTGATAACCAAGGTGTTCTTACAGAAGAAGCAGGACAATTTGCTGGTAAATTCGTATTTGATGCGAACAAAGACATTATCGCTCATTTAGCTGAAACTGGAGCATTATTAAAACAAGAAGATATTACTCACTCATACCCACATGACTGGAGAAGTAAAAAACCAATTATCTTCAGAGCTACACCACAATGGTTCTGTTCTGTGGATGCATTCCGTTCTGAATTATTAGAAGCTGTAGATAACACTAAATTCTACAGTGAGTGGGGTAAACCAAGATTATATAACATGATTCGTGACCGTGGTGACTGGGTAATCAGTCGTCAACGTGTTTGGGGTGTGCCAATTCCTGTATTCTATGCTGAAAATGGTGAAGCTATCCTTGATATCGACTTAATCGAACACGTAGCGAAAATCTTCGAAGAAGAAGGATCAACAGTTTGGTTCTACAAAGAAGCTAAAGAATTATTACCAGAAGGATACACTCACCCAGGAAGTCCAAATGGTGAATTCACTAAAGAAATGGACATCATGGACGTATGGTTTGATTCTGGAACATCTCACCAAGGATGTTGTGCAATTCGTAAAGAGTTAACATATCCTGCTGACTTATACCTAGAAGGAAGTGACCAATACCGTGGATGGTTCAACTCTTCATTAATCACTTCTGTAGCGGTATCTGGAGTAGCTCCATATAAAGAGTTAGTATCTGCTGGATTCGTTATGGACGGAAATGGTAACAAGATGAGTAAATCATTAGGTAACGTTATCTCTCCAAATGATGTAGGTAAAGAATTAGGTGCTGAGATTATTCGTTTATGGTCTGCAAGTGTAGACTATACTCAAGACGTACGTATCTCTAAAGATATCTTAAAACAAGTTTCTGAAACATACAGAAAAATTAGAAATACTTTCCGTTTCTTACTAGGAAACTTATACAATGGAAGCTTCAACAACAAAACAGATCTTCTTGCATATGAAGACCTTGAAGAATTAGATAAATATATGGTTCTTAAGTTTGAAAAAGTTGTTGCGAAAGTATTAGATTACTACGAAAACTATCAATTTAACAGTATTACTACTGAATTAATTAACTTCTTTAACGTTGAATTATCTTCATTCTACCTAGACTACGGTAAAGATATCCTTTATATCGAAGGTGAAGATTCTCACAAACGTCAAAGTATGTTAACAGTTCTTTACACAGTATTAAGTAAATCTGTAAGATTATTTGCACCTATTCTTTCATTCACTACAGAAGAAGTATACGACAATATGCCATATGAAGATGCTGAATCTGTTCACTTAACTGACTTCCCAGTTAAGAACTTAATCAATGATGCAGTATTAGAAGCTAAATGGGATAAACTTTTAGAGGTTCGTGATGATGTTAATAAAGCATTAGAAGAAAGCCGTAACGAAAAAGTTATTGGTAAATCTCTAGAAGCAGCTGTTGAAGTATACAGCAATGATGCAGAAGTAGTTGAGCTATTAAACTCTGTTGCTAACTTAAACCAATTCTTCATCGTAAGTAAAGTAGAAGTTAAAGAAAATGATGGTGTAGCTTATGATCTTGCTACTGTTAAAGTAACTAAAGCTGAAGGACACCGTTGTGAACGTTGTTGGAACATCGTTGATGAAGTAAACGAAGAAGGTTTATGCCCACGTTGTGCTAGCATTTTAAACAAATAATAGAATAACTTACACATAGAACTTAGGTTAAATTTAATCTAAGTTCTATTTTTTTATAAAAAATATTATAAGTACAAAAAAATGGACAGATGTCTTGCTATAATTAAATCACAAAACGAAGAGGTGATTAAAAATGGAAAAAGATTATATTACAATTACAGGAATGCAACATTATTTTGGAACAACAGTTTTTAAAGTAGGAGATGTTATAAGCTGTGAAAAAGAGTTTGATAATGATTATGATGAAGAAGCGATAAAAGTTATGATGAAAACTTTTGGTAAGGTTGGATACGTAGCTAATTCAAGTCATACTGTGGCAAAAGGTACAAAAAGTGCAGGAAGAATCTATGATAAAGTAGGAGATAATAGGGTATGTTTTGTCACTGGTGGTTCTGTGATTGCAGAAGTTGTTAACAAAGATGTAAAAATACATAAAAGTAATAGAAAAATTCGTAAATAGTTGTTATTATATACATAAGTGCATATAAGGAGCAAAATTTATGGAAAAAGGAAGATATCAAAAATTAAAGCTATTGTACTTATTAGAAATATTAAGAGACTATAGCGATGAAAATACTTATTTAAGTGTAAAAGAGTTAACAAACTTACTTTTAAAAAATGAAATAGTTGTAGAGAGAAAAACTTTATACAAAGATATAGAATTATTACAAGATTATGGATTTAATATCGTGGTGGAAAAAAATGGTCGTGAAAATACTTATGCTTTAGTAGAAAGAGAGTTTGAACTTGCTGAGGTTAAAATGCTTATTGATGTTATTCAGGCAAGCAAGTTCTTAACTGCGAAAAAATCGCGTGATTTAATTTTAAAACTGAAGAAATTAGCGAGTAAACAACAGGTACAAAAAATTCAAAGGCAGGTATATTCTTTCGAAGAAAATAAATATATAAATGAAAATATTTATTATAATGTCGATGCTATTCATAATGCAATTGCAGAAAATAAGCAAATTAATTTTAATTATTGGCAATGGAATTATAAGAAACAGATGATTGATAGGAAAAATGGTGAAGTTTATAATGTAAGTCCATTCGCTCTAGTATGGAATGATGAAAATTATTATATGGTTGCTTATGATGCTAAGACAGATTTAATAAAAAATTATCGTGTTGATAAGATGAGAAACGTTGTTATTGCTGAGAATGATAGATTAGGTCATGATAAGTTTCAAAAAGAAGATATATCGAGTTATTCGAAGAAAATCTTCGGTATGTATGGTGGAACTTTAGAAAGGGTGACTTTGGAGTTTAAAGAATCGTTAATTGGAGCAATTGTCGATAGATTCGGTAAAGATATTATTATTCACAAAAAAGATGATTCTTATCAAACTTCTGTAGAAGTCATGTGTAGTAGTCATTTCTTAGGTTGGATTTTCTCTTTAGGTAGTGATATTGAAATATTAGCGCCTCAAAATGTTCAAGACTTATATGTGAGGGAAGTAGAGAGTTTACTAAAAAAATATAAATAAAAAATATTCTAGTAGGATTTTAAGAGGGAGTTCTACTAGAATTTTTGCTTATTTAAAATCAAAAAATATATAAATTCATTTAGCTTTCTTAGTCAGATATGATGCCTACTTAATATCAACTTAAAATCGTTGTAATGTGGTTGCTTTAATAGAAAATGAATGTTATAATTAAATGATGAATTATAAGATGATTATAAAATCATTTAATAGAAAAATATGTCGGAAGGAAAATGTTAATGGCTATTTTAGGAAAAATATTTGATGCTAATAAAAGAGAAGTAAAAAGTTTATCAAAATTAGCTGACAAAGTATTAGCTAAAGATGAAGAATATTCAAATCTTAGCGATGAAGAATTAGTAAATAAAACAGAAGAATTTAAAGCTTATATTCAAGAACAAAAAGAAAAAGGTAAAGATACACCGGATATATTAGATAAAATTTTAGTAGATGCGTTCGCTGCAGCTCGTGAAGGGGCATTACGTTCTCTAGGAATGAAACCATATAAAGTTCAAATCATGGGTGGTATCGCACTTCACCGTGGTGATATCGCGGAGATGAGAACAGGGGAAGGTAAAACTCTTACTGCGACAATGCCAGTATACCTAAACGCATTAGCAGGTGAAGGTGTACACGTTGTTACAGTTAATGAATACTTATCACAACGTGATGCTCAAGAGATGGGAGTTTTCTATAACTACATGGGACTTTCTGTAGGTCTTAACTTAAACTCTCTAAACTCTGAAGAAAAAAGAGCTGCATATAATGCTGATATCACATACTCAACAAACAATGAGTTAGGATTTGACTATTTAAGAGATAACATGGTTAAAACAGTTGAAGCACGTGTTCAACGCCCATTAAACTATGCTGTAATCGATGAGGTTGACTCAGTACTTATCGATGAAGCACGTACACCACTTATTATCTCTGGTGAAGGTCAAGAATCAACTTCATTATATCAAGTTGCAAATGCCTTCGTTAAAACTCTGAAAAAAGCAGAGGAAGAAGATGGAAGTGATGGAGACTATACTTTAGATATTAAAACTAAATCTATTCAACTTTCTGAAAATGGTATTGATAAAGCAGAAAGTTATTTTGGACTAAACAATCTTTATGAGTTAAAAAATGTTGATTTAACGCACCATATTAACCAGGCATTAAAAGCTAACTATACAATGTCGCTAGATGTTGACTACGTGGTTGCTGAAGACGGAGAGATTTTAATCGTTGACCAATTTACTGGTCGTACAATGCCTGGACGTCGTTTCTCTGAAGGATTACACCAAGCTATCGAAGCTAAAGAAGGTGTGCCAATCCAGAAAGAAAGTAAAACAATGGCTACTATTACATTCCAAAACTTCTTTAGAATGTATAAAAAACTTAGTGGTATGACAGGTACTGGTAAAACAGAGGAAGAGGAATTTAGAAACATTTATAATATGTTTGTTACAACAATTCCTACGAACAGACCAATCCAAAGGATTGATGCACCAGACTATATTTACTCAAATATGGAAGCTAAGTTTAATGCGGTAGCACAAGAGGTAAAAGAACGTTATGACAACGGACAACCAGTTCTTTTAGGTACAGTTTCAATTGAAACGAGTGAATTAGTATCTAAATTATTATATAAATACGGTGTTCCTCATAAAGTACTTAACGCTAAACAAAATGAAAGTGAAGCAGAAATTATTAAACAAGCCGGACAACGTGGTTCGGTAACTATTGCGACAAACATGGCAGGTCGTGGTACAGATATTAAACTTGGAGAAGGTGTTCGTGAATTAGGTGGTCTGGCTGTTATCGGTACAGAACGTCATGAATCACGTCGTATCGATAATCAGCTACGTGGTCGTTCAGGACGTCAAGGGGATCCAGGTTATAGTAGATTCTATTTATCTCTTGAAGATGAGCTTATGGTCCGTTTCGGAGCTGATAGATTACAAAAAATCATGGGGAAAGATGATGATACGCCACTTGAAAGTAGAATGGTAAGTAGATCTGTTGAAAGTGCACAAAAACGTGTTGAAGGTAATAACTATGACTCACGTAAACAAGTACTTCAATATGATGATGTATTACGTAAACAACGTGAAATCATGTATGCTGAAAGAAATGAAGTATTAGAGAACGAAGTTGTTACTGATATTATTCAAGACATGATTGGGGACGCAGTAGATAAAACTATGGCTTATATTGTAGAAAATATGGAAGCTCATAGTGAAAAAGAAGAAACAGAAGAAATTATCAAATCACTAAATGAGAAATTCTTAGGTCTAAAACCTATTACTGATAGTGAGTATTCTGATGTAATGAGCGATGATGAAATTCGAGAGCTTGTATTACACAGAATTAACCTAGAGTTAGCTGAAAAACGTGCGTTACTTGGTGATGAAACTATGAATTCATTCGAGAGATACATTCTTCTTAACGCTATTGATGATAGATGGACTGATCACATTGACCAAATGGATCAACTTAGAAAAGGGATTTTCCTTCGTTCTTATGGACAAATTGATCCACTTCGTGAGTATAAAACAGAAGGTTACCAAATGTTCGAGGACATGATTGATGATATTCAAGTAGAAGTTGTTACTAACTTAATGCGTATTAGAGTAGAACGTCATGAAGAAATCGAAATGAAACAAGAACCAACAAACCTTGTAACTAACGATAGTAAAGAACATATCGCTCGCGGTCCAATTAAGAGTGCATCTCGTGAAGAGAAAAAAGCTCGTATTGAAGAACGTAAACAACGTATTAAAGAGTTAAAAGCTCAAAAAGAAAGAGAAACTAACTAATAGTTAATATTAAAGAAGGAGACTTGAAAATAGGTTTCCTTCTTTTAATGGCTTTTATAATATTTTGTAAGGAGGCAAGTATTATGAATAATATAGATAAACTAAAAGAAATAATAGAATTAAATGATAATATTGTCTTTTTTGGTGGAGCCGGTGTTTCTACTGAATCTGATATTCCAGATTTTAGAAGTGCGAATGGTGTATTTAATGTTAAATTAAATCGCCACTTTACGCCCGAACAACTCGTTTCCAGAACTATGTTTGTGAAATATCCTGTAGATTTCTTTGATTTTTACAAAAAACATTTAGTTTATCCTGATGCTAAACCGAATAGAGCTCATTTTTATTTAGCTGATTTAGAAAAGCACGGGAAACTTAAGGCAGTAATTACTCAAAATATTGATACTCTTCATGAACAAGCAGGTAGTAAAAATGTTTTAAAACTTCATGGAAGTGTAGATGCTAACTATTGTACTAAGTGTAAAAGTTTTTACAACTTAGAAGACTTTTTGGCTAAAAATGAAGAAATACCGAGTTGTGATAAATGTGGTGGGGTTATTAAACCGTATGTTACTTTATATGAAGAGGAATTAGATATGACGGTATTTAATGCTGCGATTAACTTTATTGAAAAAGCTGATGTACTGATTATCGGTGGTACTTCATTAAGTGTTTATCCAGCAGCAAATCTACTACATTATTTTAGAGGGAAGTATTTAGTTGTTATTAATAAGACGTCTACACCTCAGGATAATATGGCTGATCTAGTAATTAATGGTAAAATCGGAGAAGTATTTTCAAAATTAGGAGAAAGGTTAGGTGATGTGTAGATGTATTTATTTAGAAAATTAGCTTGGTTTATGAAGCTAGAAAAAAGGCGTTACATTATAGGGATAATTGCTCTTATATTAGTAAGTATTTTCAACTTAATTCCACCGAAAGTTATTGGGACTGTTATTGATAAAATTGAGGCTGGAAATTTAACTAATGGAGAGTTATTCTTAAATGTTGGTTACCTTGTATTAGCTGCGCTTGCGATGTACGCACTTCGTTATGTTTGGCGTGTTTATATTTTTGGAGCGGCATACAACTTAGGAAGAATTTTAAGGTCAAGATTATTTGAACACTTTACTAAGATGTCTCCATCATTTTTCCAAAAATATCGTACGGGTGACTTAATGGCTCATGCAACGAATGATATAAACTCAGTAGCAATGGTTGCTGGGGGTGGAGTAATGTCAGCGGTTGATGCAAGTATTACAGCTTTAGTGACATTATTTACGATGATATTTTTAATTGACTTCAAACTTACTTTAATAGCTATTATTCCTTTACCATTTTTAGCATATGCTACTAATTATATTGGTGATAAAAACTATGAGAGTTTTGAGGCGGCACAAGAGTCGTTTTCTGATTTAAATAACAAGGTTCAAGAAAGTGCCTCTGGGATAAAGGTTACTAAATCATTCGGTTATGGTAATGATGAGATTAAGAGCTTTAGAGAAGTTAATAACAAAGTATTCGGTAAGAATGTTATCGCTGCTAAGTATAACTCATTATTTGATCCAATGGTGTTGATATTTGTTGGAATATCTTATACACTTACTCTTGTCTTTGGTGGTATTTTTATTTCTAATGGCGATTTATCGGTTGGGGAGTTAGTTACTTTCGTGACTTATCTTGATATGTTAGTATGGCCGCTTCAAGCAATTGGTTGGTTGTATAATATATCACAACGTGGTGAAGTATCTTATAAGCGTATTGAGAGTTTATTAGCGGAAGCTAATGAGGTAAATACTAACTTAGATAGTAATATCAAAGCTGAAAATGGTAGACTTGAATATAATATCAACAACTTTGAATTTGAAGAAGGTAAGAGTGTCCTAAGAGATATTAAGTTTGCTATTGAAAAAGGTCAAACACTGGGTATCGTAGGGGTTACTGGAGCAGGTAAAACTACATTATTAAGGCTATTATTAAGAGAGTTTAATATTAAATCTGGTAATATCATGCTTAATAATAGGGACATTGCTGAATATAGTATTAGTGATCTTAGAAAACTTATTGGATATGTACCGCAAGATCAAGTACTATTTGCTATGTCGATTAAAGAAAATATTCGTTTTGCGAATCCTTTAATTGGTGATAAACAAGTAGAAGAAATTACAAAAATTTGTGGTCTGTATGATGATATTATGGCTATGCCTGAGAAGTTTGATACGATTGTTGGTGAGAAAGGTGTTAGTCTTTCAGGTGGTCAAAAACAACGTTTAGCAATGAGTCGTGCTTTGATTATTAATCCTGAAATTTTAATCCTTGATGATTCATTATCTGCGGTTGATGCTAAGACTGAACATGTTATTTTAGAGAACTTAAAAGAACAACGTAGTGGTCAAACTAATATCATTACAGCGCATAGACTTTCTGCAGTAGTGGAAGCTGATTTAATAATTGTTTTAGGTGATAACACGATTATTGAAAAAGGAACTCATGACGAACTTATCGCCAATAATGGTTGGTATAAAGAGACTTATGAAAGTCAACAAATGGAAGAAAGCTTGAAAGGAGGAAGTGAAGATGTCGAAAAGTAAGACGTTTTTTAGATTAATGCGCTATATGTTGCGCTATAAAGGATTATCGATATTGGCACTATTATTTATATTAATGACTTCGATAGTCGCAACAGCAATTCCTCTATTAGCTCAATATTATATTGATAATTTTATTACAAAAAATATTGCTAAAGCTGGATTATATATTTTAATAATTTATTTTGGATTGTTTATCCTAAGAGTTGTGTTTACATTTTTAGGAGAGTATTACTTTGCAAAGGTGGCTCACAGTATAGTTAGAGATCTGCGTAATGATAGTTTTTCTAACTTGCAAAAATTAGGGATGTCATACTTCGATAAAACTCCTGTAGGTTCTGTCGTATCGAGATTAACTAATGATACACAAGCTGTTGCAGATATGTTTGGAACAATTTTCTCAAGTTTTCTAAATACGATACTTATGTTTGTAGTAACACTTTCTGCAATGATTGCTTTAAGTTGGCAATTAACAATCTACATGATACTTTTTATTCCTGTAATGGTTGGTTCGGTATATCTATACCAGAAGCTTTCTAGTAGATTAGTAGAAATTTCTCGTGCGAAAATTAGTGAAATGAATACTAAATTATCTGAATCTATAGAGGGTATGAAGATTATCCAAGCGTTTAATCAGGAACAACGATTAATTGATGAATTTGGAGAGGTTAATAATGAACACCTTCGTTATTACACTAAATCATTAAAGGTTGATAGTTTATTATTAAGACCAGCTATGGCTTTATTTAAAGTATTAGCATATGGTGTTATAGTAATGTATTTTGGGTTAAGTTTTGAAAGTGCTGGTTTTACAGCCGGAATAATCTATGCGTTTATTCAATATACAAATCAGCTATTCAATCCACTAATTGAACTTATGCAAAACTTCTCAATACTTCAAACTTCTATAATTTCTGCAGGACGTGTTTTCACACTAATAGACAATAAAGAATATGAGCCAGAGCAAAAAGATAGTGACCATAAAATTTCACGTGGTGATATTGAGTTCAAAAATGTTAGCTTTTCTTACGATGGTAAACGTGATGTTCTTAAAAATATTTCGTTTAGTGTTAAAAATGGAGAGAGTATAGCGTTTGTGGGAGCCACTGGATCTGGTAAATCTTCTATTATGAATCTATTCTTAAGATTTTATGATTATGATAGAGGAGAAATCTTAATAGATGGAGTAAATATTAAAGATTACAGCTCTAAGGAATTAAGAAACAGTGTAGGACTAGTTCTTCAAGATCCATTCTTATATCACGGGACAGTAGAGTCTAATATTAAGATGTATAATGAAAGTCTAACAAGAGAAGATGTTATTGAAGCAGCGAAGTTTGTTGATGCACATAACTTTATCGATAAATTAGAAGATAAGTATGATAGCTTAGTTACAGAAAGAGGTTCAACGTTCTCATCTGGAGAAAGACAACTTCTAACATTTGCTAGAACTATAGCAAGTAAGCCGAAAATTCTTATTCTTGATGAAGCTACTGCAAATATCGACTCTGAAACAGAAGAGTTAATTCAACATTCTCTTGAAAAAATGAGAAAAGGTAGAACGACGATAGCAATTGCTCATAGATTATCTACGATTCAAGATTCTAACTGTATTTACGTATTGGATAAAGGTGAAATTATTGAATCTGGAACACATGATGAGTTGATAGCGTTAAAAGGTAATTATTACAAAATGTATCAACTTCAAGCAGGTATGTTAAATAAATAGATTTTAAACTAGAAGTGAATAAAGTAGCTTCTAGTTTTTTTTATAGAGAATATTAGTTGACATAAATTTAAAATGTTAATTATATTATGTAATTTTTTATTTAAAAAACAAATATTAATAAATCAAAGGACTGTACTTATGTCTGTTTTCTTGCATTTAAATCAGAAAAAGCTTACAATTAATGTATTAATTATAAATAAAATTAATCTTAGTATCATATATGAAAGAAGGATATAAAGTTGAGAAAATATTTAGGGGAAAAATATAACAAGTTTTCGTTAAGAAAATTGACTGTTGGAGTTTGCTCGATGACGATAGGGTCTTTTTTCTTAGTGTCAACTGTTCAACCTGAAGATTATGTAGTGAAGGCTGCAGATAATGCAATTGTTCACTATAAATATGTAGGAGAAGACAATCTTACTGATAAAGAAAAGGAATTAATAAAAAAAGAAGTACCAAGCGTTGTAAATAGTACAGAAGAAACATATTACTTAGTTTTTAAAACGACTAAAACAACACAACTAAATAAATTACCCAATACTGGTTTAAATTATGGAATAGGAAGTATGCTTCTGGGCGGTATGCTTGGTTTAGTAGTAGTCGTTGTAGCAAAAGGTAAAAATAAATCACGTAAAATACTATCAATTCTTTTAGTAACGAGTCTAGGTGCAACTACTCTAGAGTTACCTGTGAGAGCAATGGAGGACTTACAGTTATCAGTCTACAATATGGATTATAACTTAAAAGTTGGAGATAAGTTGCCAGAAATTTCTTCAATTCCTGGATATAGTTTTGTCGGATTTATTAAAAATGAAGCTGAGACTAAAAAAGAAAATGAAGAAGTTAAAGAACATATTGCTTCGCAAAAACATAATAAAAAACAACCAGAATTAAAAGAAAGTACAGATGCAAATCTAATAAATAAAAAACTAGAAAATAAAACAGCACAAAAAAATTCAGATAAAAAAGAAGATAAGAAAGTAATAGAAAATATTAATAAAAAAGATGAGAAAAAAGTACAGGGTGTGAATACTGTAAATCCACAAGATGAAGTATTAGCTGGGAAACTTACTAAACCTGAATTACTATACTCAGATAAAATATTAGAAACACCATTACACTATAGTCAAACTATAGAATATAATGCAGAACTACCTGAAGGAACAACAAGAGTAAAACAACAAGGAAAAGCAGGTAAGAAAACTGAAGTTGTAAGGGTGTTTACCGTAGAGGGAAAAGAAGTTTCTAGAGAGTTAATTTCTACAAAAACAGAAGATCCAGTTTCAGAAGTAGTTGAAAAAGGAACAAAAAAAGTAGTAAGTAATGTTGTTACTAAGGGTGAAAAACTTGTAAAACCTGCAGTAGAAGTTAAGCCAGAGTACACAGGAGTACAATCTGGAGCTATAGTAGAACCAGCAACAGCAGAAGTACCGAAAGTTTACACAGGAGTGCAAGCTGGAGCGATAGTAGAACCAGAGAAGATAGAACCACCTAAGGAATACAAAGGTGTGCAAGCTGGGGCGATAGTAGAACCAGCAAAAGCAGAAACACCGAAGGAGTACACAGGAGTGCAAGCTGGGGCAATAGTCGAACCCGAGAAGGTAGAACCACCGAAAGAATATACGGGAGTACAAGCTGGAGCGATAGTTGAACCAGAAAAAGTTGAACCCCAATATGGAGGCGTTACTTCTGGAGCATTAGTTGAGCCGGAAAAAGTAGAATCGCCGAAAGAATACACGGGAGTGCAAGCTGGAGCAATAGTCGAACCAGAGAAGGTAGAACCGCCGAAAGAATACACAGGAGTACAAGCTGGAGCAATAGTAGAACCTGAGAAAGCCGAAGCACCAAAAGAGTACACAGGAGTACAAGCTGGAGCAATAGTCGAACCAGAGAAGGTAGAACCTCCGAAAGAATATACGGGAGTACAAGCTGGGGCAATAGTCGAACCAGAAAAAGTAGAACCGCCGAAAGAATACACAGGAGTACAAGCTGGGGCAATAGTCGAACCAGAGAAGGTAGAACCTCCGAAAGAATATACGGGAATACAGGCTGGGGCAATAGTCGAACCAGAGAAGGTAGAACCTCCGAAAGAATATACGGGAATACAGGCTGGGGCAATAGTCGAACCAGAGAAGGTAGAACCTCCGAAAGAATATACGGGAATACAAGCTGGGGCAATAGTCGAACCAGAAAAAGTAGAACCTCCGAAAGAATATACGGGAGTACAAGCTGGGGCAATAGTTGAGCCGGAAAAAGTAGAACCGCCGAAAGAATACACAGGAGTACAAGCTGGGGCAATAGTCGAACCAGAAAAAGTGGAACCGCCGAAAGAATATACAGGTAAAATTGAACAACCAAGTACTGGAGAGACTAAACCTGGAAACGAGGCAAATCCTACAAATGGTGAATCGGAACGTCCTAAAGATGAAATTAAAGAAGAAAAACAAGTTGATAAGAAATTAGAGCTTAGAAATATTTCTAATGTAGAATTATATAAATTTGAAGAGAATAAATATCGACATGTTACATCTGTAGATAGTACTTTAGATAATTCATCGAAGTATTTCATGAAGGTGAAATCAGAAAACTTTAAAGATATAATGTTACCTGTTACTAAAATTGAGAGTACAACAAAGAACAACAAAGAAGTGTACAAAATTGTAGCTCATGCAGAAAATCTAATTCAACACGAAAACAATGTTATTTCGAATGATTATACATATTATTTACCAAAAACTCAGCAAAGTGAAACTGGGGTATATACATCATTTAAAAATTTAGTTGATGCAATGAATAGTAATCCTTATGGAGAGTTCCGTTTAGGTGCAACTATGGATGCTCGTGAAGTTGAACTTTCAGATGGTCAAGAAAGTTATGTGAAAAATGAATTTCATGGAAAGTTAGTAGGAACAAATAATGAGAAATATTATGCTATATATAACTTGAAAAAACCACTTTTCGCCGTTCTAAATGGCGCTATAGTAGAAAATCTTTCACTAAAAGATGCTAATATTTCTGCAAAATACAATGCTGCGACAATAGCGAAGGAAGCAAATAATAATACTCGTATTGAAAATGTTCATGCTGATGGAGCAATAGCTGGTGAGCATGAAATTGGAGGATTAGTATCACAAGTTAATAATTCTACTATTTCTAACAGTAGCTATACAGGTAGAATAACTAATACATATAAAACAGTTGCAAGTTATCAAATTGGAGGTTTAGTAGGTAAACTTTCTGGTCAGAGTGGCTTAATTGATAAATCAATAGCATCAATTGATTTATCTTCAAACGCAACACAAGGAGATCAGTCTATTGGTGGAATAGCTGGTGCAGTAGAAAATAGTGCGCTTATTAGTAATAGTTATGCTGAAGGAAATCTAAATAATGTTCAACGTTTTGCGAATGTTGGTGGAGTAGTTGGTAATCTTTGGGATCCGGTTGGTGAATTAGAAAAATCCGGAAAACTTTTTAATGTGCTAAGCGACGTTAATGTCACGAACGGGAATGCTATAGCTGGAAAAGATTTTGATCATATGAAAGCAACTAATGTATATAGTAATAAAAATAATAAGGTTGTGAACGTAGTACAAGAAGATGATGAAATATTAACTAAGGATTCTATTGTTCAAAGAGGAAAAGTATTAGAAGATGCACAAATAAAAGAGAAAAAAGCTGTTTTTGCATCTAAAAATACTATTAAAACAGAAGATTTTAATTTCTCTTCTAGATATGTAACAGACTATAGAAATCTTGAAAATGCCGTTTCATCTAAAGAAAAAGTATATAAAAATATAGAAAAACTATTACCATTCTACAATAGAGAGACAATAGTTAAGTACGGAAATTTAGTAGAGTCAAGTAGTAATCTTTATAATAAAGAATTATTGTCAGTAGTTCCTATGAAAGATAAAGAAGTGATTAGTGATATTAACAAAAATAAATCAAGTATAAATAAACTATTACTATATTACGTGGATAATACATCAGAGACCCTTAATGTAAATTATCAAACTGATTTTTCAAATGTAGCAGAGTATAGAATAGGTGATACAAACTTAATTTACACACCGAATACATTGCTTCACAATTATAATAATATTTTAGATGCAGTATTACCTGTATTAGAAACTGTGGATTATAAATCAGAATCAATTAGAAAAGTACTAGATGTTTCTAATAAAGTTAGTTTAACAGAGTTATATTTAGAAGAACAATTCAAGACTACTAAACGTGATTTGAGAGACAGTTTAACGAAACTTCTTACTGCAGATGCTGCAATAGCAGAAAATAGTAATAAGATAATAGATAATTATGTAATAGAAAAAATTAAAAACAATAAGGAAGCATTATTTCTAGGATTAACATATTTAGAGCGTTGGTACAATTTCAAATATGGTGAAACAAAAGCAAAAGATTTAGTTATGTATCACTTGGATTTCTTCGGTAAATCAAATAGTTCAGCGTTAGATAATGTTATTGAATTAGGTAAATCTGGATATAATAATCTATTAGCTAAAAATAATGTTATAACTTATAACGTATTATTAGCAAAAAATTATAAAACTAATAATTTATTTGATGCATTAGAAAAATATAGAAAAGTTTTTGTACCAGATAAAACAAATAACGAGTGGTTTAAAGAACAAACTAAAGCTTATATTGTAGAAGAAAAATCTTCTATTCCAGAAGTTAGTGAAAAACAATCAAAAGCAGGCACTCCACAATCTATAGGCGTATATGATAGATTAACTAGCCCATCATGGAAATACCCAAGTATGGTATTGCCGCTATTAACATTACCTGAAAAATCGGTATTCATTATAGCGAACATTTCGACAATAGGATTTGGAGCTTATGACAGATATAGAAGTAATGAACATCCAGCAGGAACTAATTTAAATAACTATGTTGAGACAAAAGCTAAAGAAGCAGCTGCTAGATTTAGAGATCACTATGATTACTGGTATAAAATACTAGATGATAAAAATAAAGAAAAATTATATAGAAGTGTTTTAGTCTATGATGCGTTTAGATTTGGAAATGATATAAATAATAAGACACAGGAAGCGAATTTTGAAACTGATCATCCAGCGATAAAACACTTCTTCGGTCCAGCAGGAAATAATGTTGTTCATAATTCTAATGGAGCATACGCTACAGGGGATGCATTCTACTATATGGCATATCGTATGCTTGATAAAGATGGTGCGGTAACTTATACACATGAAATGACACATAACTCAGATAGAGAAATTTATCTTGGAGGATATGGAAGAAGAAATGGACTTGGACCAGAGTTTTATGCTAAAGGATTGTTACAAGCTCCTGATCATCCATATGATCCTACTATCACAATTAACTCTGTACTAAAATATGATAAATCTGAAGAATCAACTAGACTTCAGGTAAAAGATCCTACAGAACGATTTAAAAATGCAGAAGATTTACAAAAATATATGCATAATATGTTTGATGTAATTTATATGCTAGAATATCTAGAAGGAAATGCTGTTGTTAAACTAGGTGTTGACAAGAAAAATGAAATGTTAAGAAAAATAGAAAATAAATTTAAAACAGATCCAGATGGAAGTAACGTTTATGCAACTAATGTTGTTCGTTATTTAACAAGTGAAGAGCTTAATAAGTTAAATTCATTTGATAGTCTAATTGAAAATGATATTATAACAAGAAGAGGTTATATAGATCAAGGTGAGTATGAGAGAAATGGTTATCATACAATTAAACTATTTTCACCAATTTATTCAGCTTTAAGTAATAATGAAGGAACACCGGGTGATTTAATGGGTCGTCGTATGGCGTTTGAATTGTTAGCTGCAAAAGGATTTAAAGATGGAATGGTACCATATATTTCTAATCAATACGCAGAAGAAGCAAAAGAAAATGGTCATGTTATTACATCATATGGTAAAGTAATAGGTAATGTAACTGACAAGTTAGTGCTTGATAAAGTATTTAATAATCGTTACTCATCTTGGGTAGACTTTAAAAAAGCAATGTATGAAGAACGAAAATCTAAGTTTAATAGATTAACAACTATTAGTATTATTAATCCAAATAGTTCTTTTGGACGACAAGAAACAGTAAGAATTAATAATATTAATAGGCTTGAAAGAATGATTGAAGAAGCAGTACAGGCTGATGCCGATAATTACACTTCGATATTATATCCTAACACTAATAGCCGAGTTCATAAACTAAAACAAGCGATTTTTAAAGCTTATCTAGATAAAACTGATGACTTTAGAACTTCAATATTTGGAGAAAAGTAATACAAATTATTTTATTGGATAAAAATATAAGTGAGGATGTGTGAATATATTTCGCATGTCCTTATTTATATTTGTTAGGACGTTATTATATATAATATGTAGTGTAGTCGGATATTATGAGTTGAATTTGTGATATAATAAAACTATAAGAATTATAGGAGAATTTGATATGATTAAAATTGAAGTATGTGCTAATAGTGTACAGGATTGCTTAGTAGCACAAAATGAAGGTGCAGATAGAATAGAATTGATTAGTGCAAGTTATTTAGGTGGTTTAACCCCAACGACGACAGCTTTAGATATGGCTCTTGAAAATGGTGTTGAGATACCTATAATGGCAATGGTAAGACCTAGAGGTGGGGGCTTTTGCTATTCAGAAATAGAAAAAGACCAAATGTTTAGAGAAGCTAGAGAACTACTTAATCATGGTGCAAAAGGAATAGTTTTCGGTTTTCTAAATGAAGATAGAAAAGTTGATTGGGAAGAGACTGAGAAAATGATAAACCTATGTAAAAGTTTTGAAGCGGAAAGTGTCTTTCATAGAGCTTTTGATTGTTCAGATGAACCAGAATACAATATTCAACGATTAATTGAATTAGGTTGTACCAGAGTTTTAACTAGTGGACTAGGTGCAAATGTTAATAAAGGTGTAGAACTTTTAAAACGGCTTCAAGAAAAGTTCGGGGATAAAATTGAGATTCTAGCAGGTGCGGGTATCACTACAGAAAATATTGGATATATTATTAAAGAAACTGGAGTTGCCCAAGTACATGGAACTTTTAAAAAGTATGGAATTGATTCAACGACGACGGGAGTAGATGTAACTTATAGATATACTGACGAAGGTGACTATGAAGAAGTGAATCCTAAGGAGTTAGCTCTGGCGATAGACATAGTAAAAAAATTAAATAAGGAAATGCAATAAAATGTTTAAAAATGTGCATCATATAGCGATTATAGGAACAAATTATAGTGAAACTAAGGAATTTTATGTAGGTAAATTAGGATTTGAAGTTATTAGTGAATATAATCGTCCAGAGAAGAATGATATAATATTGAATGTGAGACAAGGAAATCTAGTATTAGAGATTTTTATTAAGGAGGATGCACCATTGAGACCTAAAATGCCAAATCCAGAACATAGTGGGTTAAGACATTTAGCTTTTAAAGTAGATGATGTGGAAGGAGTGCTAAAAAAATTCGATGAATTAAATATTGTTCATGAAGAATTAAGATATGATGATTTTGATAATAAGAAAATGGCATTTTTCTTTGATCCAGATGGACTGCCGTTAGAGATACATGAGTAAAGATAAAGAAAGCGGCAGCACTAAAAATTTCAAATAAAAAGTTTATGTAAGAATACAGATTTTTTGATATCTAAATTCGTTTTATAATAGCCTTTTATATGTATAATACACTTTACGGGAGTGACTATACGAAATCGATTTCTCAGAAATTGCGATTTTGTAGTTGCTCCCTTTCTTTATTTTTTTATGCAATAAAAAGAAAATTCTATTGATTTTTCTGAAAATATATGTTTAAATAGAGAAATGTAATTAAAATAAACTTAAAAAAGGAGAAGGATAATGCAATTTAGAAGAAAAGCTGCTGTTTCGTTTGTAACGGCAACGTTATTACTTACAAATCTACATGTAATGAATTTTAATAATTTAGAGAAAAAATGGGTATATGCTGAGGAAAATGGTAAGGTTAATGCCTTATCTAATGCCTCTGCACATACTTTTAAAGATGAAGACAAAGTTAAAATTATTGTATCTTTAAAAGAGGACAAAGTAGATCCTAATTCATTAAAAACAGAAGAAGGACGAAAAGAGCGTGAAAAAAGTACTAAAGAACCACGTGAAAGAGCATTAAAAGAAATTAAAGATAAAGGTGTCGATTATAAAGTATTATTTGAATATGATACACTTTTAAATGGATTTTCTTTAGAAACTTCATATGCTGATGCTAAAAAAATTCAGGCGATGGATTTTGTAAACAGTGTTGAAGTGAGTGTTGATTATGAAGTTCCTGAGACTACTACAAAAAATAATGAAGATGATACTGCTTTAAAAAATACAGTTATCGACAGTAATAGAATTATAGGTGTTCAAGGTCTTTGGGATAAAGGTTATAAAGGTCAAGGAAGAGTCGTAGCAGTTATTGATTCAGGTTTAGACCCTAATCACGATATTTTGCACCTAACTGATGCTAGTAAAGCTAAGTATAAAAATAAAGCTGAACTAGAATCAGTAAGAGAAAAAGCTGGAATCGATTATGGTAAATGGTATAGTGATAAACTGATTTATGCATTTAACTACTACGATTGGGATAATAACTTAAAAGAGAAAAAAGATAAATCTCACGGTATGCATGTTGTTGGTACTTCAGTAGGTAATCCAACGAAAAAAGCACCAAACAATGAATATGTAGCTGGAGTTGCGCCAGAGTCACAATTAATCTTTATGAGAGTTTTCTCAGATAAACAAGGTGGGGCAAAAACAAGTACGTTTTTATATGTTAAAGCTATTGAGGATGCTGTTAAATTAGGTGCTGATTCTATTAATATGAGTTTAGGTGCAACAGCTGGAGCAGTAACGGAAGTTGGACAAGGTACTATCGATGCAATTGCACTTGCTAAAAAGGCTGGAGTTAACGTAGTAGTTGCGGCGGGGAATGATAATGTATTTGGAAATGGTCAAAGTAAACCAAGTGCATCTAATCCAGATTACGGATTAATCGGAACACCGTCTGTAACACCTGACTCAATAGCTGTAGCAGCAATAAATAATAGTGTAATGAATACTGAAGTAATGACTTTAGTAGGATTAGAAGGAAATGAAGAATGGGATAATGGAGAAGCTACAATTAGACCATTTGCTAAAAGATTCGATCCGAAAACTGAGTACTCATACTTTAATGCTGGCTATGGTTTAGAAAATGATCTTAAAAACCAAGATGTAAAAGGTAAAATTGCAGTAATGATGCGTGGGGGTGGAAATACCTTTGCGGATAAGGTAGCAGCCGCTAAAAAAGCAGGAGCTGTAGGTGCTGTTTTATATAACACTAAAGAAGGTGGAGAAGAATTACTAAATGTAGCATTAAATAATTACGATAGTGATTTCCCTGTAGTGTTTGTTGGGTATAAATTTGGTAATTTATTAGCAACTTATCCAGATCATTATAAATTAAAATTTACTGGACATTTCAGTAAGAGACCTCACCCACAAGCGAATCAACTTGCTGATTTTACAAGTTGGGGAGTAACAGGAGATGGATTGTTTAAGCCTGATGTTACAGCACCAGGTGGAGATGTTTATTCTTCATTCAATAATGGCACATACGGATTAGATAGTGGAACAAGTATGGCTTCACCACATGTAGCAGGAGCTATATCTTTAATGAAACAAGTATTCCAAGAAAGATATCCTGACCTTCAAGGTGAAGAATTACAGAAATTAATAAAACACCTATTAATGAGTACTGCGATTCCAAATTATAATAATGAAACAAAAGCATTTACATCACCAAGACAACAAGGAGCTGGAGTTATTGATGTTTCTAAAGCGGCATTTGGTGATTTATATGTAACTGGAGATAATGATTATGGAAGTATCTCTTTAGGTAATGTCCAAGATACATTTAAATTTAATGTAGTACTACATAACTTATCTGATCAACCTAAGGAACTTGTTTACAAGTCTTATTTAAATACTGATGGTGTAGAAAATGGACAAATTACACTAAAACCTAGACAATTATCAGAAAGTAATGGTGGAGAGACTGTAGTAGTTCCTGCAAAAGGAGAAAAAACAGTTACTATCACAGTTGATGCTACGCAATTTAGAAATGAATTAGAAGGACAAATGCCAAATGGTTATTATCTTGAAGGATTTGTAAGATTCTTTGATCCTAAAGATACGAATACAGCTGTTGCTGGAATTCCATATGTTGGTTTTAAAGGTGAGTTCCAAAATCTACCTGTAGTAGAAAAACCAATATATGAATTTAAAGGGAATGAAAAACCATTCTATTACTATAAACCTAATACAACAGAACGTGATGATAAAAATAACTTTACTTCATTAGTTACTGTTGATGTAAATGGTGAAGAAAAGAACATTAAAGTTTTAGGAGAGTATACTGATCCTAAGAGTAAGTCTAATTATTTTGGAAAATTGGCATTTTCTCCAAATGGGGATAGACAACACGATGAGATTGGATTTAAAGCAACTTTCTTAAGAAACTATGAGAATCTTAAATTATCAGTTTATGCTAAAGATGATGTTGAACGTAAAAATCCATTGTATGAAAATGGTAATGTTTTTGGTAAAAAGAACTTCTTCCACAATAAAGCTACAAATAAAAAAGCTGTGTTAGTTACTGAAACAAACTGGAAGGGACAAGATAAAAACGGAAATCCACTACCAGATGGAGAATATCAATATGTAGTTAGTTATAGTCCTGTTGCAACAGGTGCGAAGATGCAAGAAACAGCGTTTAACGTTACGCTTGATAGAGTTGCACCACAAATTGTTGGTACAGGTGGAGTTTATGATGAAAAAACTAGAACATTTAAACCATATGCTGTAAAAGAAAATGGAAGTGGATTACTTTATAAGAAATTAAGCTATAAAGTGACTAAAAAAGGCAAAGACGGTAAAACTGTTGAAAAAGAAGTGGAAGTAGAACCAAATATAGATGGTACATTTACTCTTCCAGAAAAAGTATCTCTAGATAAATTTACTTATGAAGTGAGTGACTTTGCAGGGAACAAAGATAGTGTTGGAATTTCAAAAGTTCAGAATACTGAAAAAGGTACTGTAGAAGTTAAAACTACAGCTAAAGATGGAACAGGTGATTATTCTACTAACGTAAGATATGCTATTAAGAATGAAAAAGGGGAATTAGTAGGAGAAGACTTCACGAAAAATGGTAAGAACCTAACAGCTCTACCGTATGGTAAATATACTGTACAAGTAGTTTTAACTGATGAAGCGCTTAAATTAACTAGTCCTAAAGAAGTTGCTTTTGAAATTACTAAAGATAATTCAACTAAAACAGTAGAATTCACATTCGAAGAACAAAAGAGAAATACGACAATAATTAAATTTGATAAAGTGATACCTGCTGGAGCAAAAGTATTTGTTACAAATGAACAGGGTGAAAAAACAGAATTATCAAGAAGTCTATACAGTGAAAAAGAATTCCAAAAACGATTAAATAATGGTAAATATACTGTTGAAGTAGTATTACCTGAGGGATATAGATCTTCTGAAAATAATTTTGAACTTGTAGTAGGAAACGGTCGTAATACAAAAGAGTTACAATTAAGTGTAGCTGAGAAAGTAGCTAGTGTTACAACTGCAGAAGGTGCAACTACTCCAGCGACTGTTGAGTTTGGAGAAGCTAAACTTTATAATGATTATAAACTTGTAGTTGGAGATGTTGAAAAAGCTAGCAAGGAAAAAATTCTTAAACAGCTAACTGATAGTAAGATTGATTTAACTAAATATGATGTAGTATTTTATGATATCCATTTAGAAGATAGAAATAATAAAGTTGTAGAAGTTGATGGAACTAGAAAAGTTACTCTATCATTAGATAAAATGCCAGCAAAATTTGGTCATGAAAAAAAAGATGGAACAATTGAACCGGTTAATGGTGAAGTAGTAGATGGTAGATTCGTCTTTACAGTAGGTGGATTTAGTAATTTTGTGGCTCTTATAGAGAAAAATGCGCCTAAAGAAGAGGTTAAAGTAGATAAGAGTCAATTGAAACTTGCTTCTGATAATTTCAAAGTTACAACTGATAGTGATAAGTATGAATATGCGTCATTAGATGCTAAAGAGGCATACAACAAAGCAATTAATAAAGCTAAACAACTTTTAGAAGATGAACATGCAATACAAGAAGAAGTGAATAAAGCTGTTGAAGAGTTAAATGTAGCTATTTCTAAACTTACTGGTGTTAAACCAAAAGAGGCAAAAGGTGAGCCAGAGAAAGTAGATGCACCTAAAGAATACACAGGGGAGCAAGCAGGAGCAGTTGTAGAACCAGAAAAAGTAGAAGCTCCTAAAGAATATACTGGCAAAGTAGAACAACCAAAAGCAGAAGTACAAAGTGTAGATAAAAAAGAGCTTGCGGCTGAAGTTGAGAAAAATGGAGACCTTGCATCACAAGATAGCTTTAAAGAAGCAGAAGAAGCAGCTAAGAAAGAATATAAAGCAGCTCTTAAAGCAGCTATCTTAGTATTATCTAATGCAAATGCAAAACAAGATGAAGTAAACAGTGCATTAGAAACTCTTAAAAAAGCAGCAGAGAAGGTAAGTAAAGAAAAATCTAGATTGTCAACTTTACTTGGTGATGTATTTAAGAAAGATAAAGATAAATCAAGTGTAGGATTAGCAGATATAGCTAAAGATCAAGGAATGGTAGCAAACAATTCTCAAGCAAATCTTGGAACTGTTGGTAAATCAAATTCTCTATTAGCTAAAACAGGAACATTAGCTTTACCTACAACCTTTGTAGGACTTGCATTAATTTGTTTAGTATACGTACTGAGAAGAAGAAAAAATACTAAATAATAGGTAGTTTAATAGGGAGTGACTCAAAAATCGTGATTTCGAAGAAATCGATTTTTTAGAGTCACCCCCGCAAAGTTTATTAGATATCTAAAAAGCTTTTATAAAGTGAATTTAGATATCAATAAACCACTGCGTCTATGAATTCTCATATACACTTTGTTAAAATTTAGGTCTTTTGAGTCAGCCCCTATTAATTGATATTTTGAAAAGATGAATATAGAGAGTTGTTGAAATATTGAAATTAGTAATACTTGTAAGGAATTAGGTATGAGTATTAATACTGAATAGGTAGTTGAAAATTTGAAAATTATAAAAAAATGTTAGGTTATAATACATATGTGACAAAAAATAAAAAATAAAAGAGAAC
>NZ_DBHIUF010000010.1:0-75063 GCF_057272915.1 Gemella sp. | reverse complement strand
TTGGGCTTACGCCCTGTGAGACTAGAACGTTGCCAGGCAACAGTGAGAGCCTTCCTTTGGGAGGTTCTTTTTTTATATAATAACTTACATATATTTTGATTTTATTAATAAAATAGAGTATCATAAAGTAGTAATATATTTTTGGAGGTTTGGGAATGTTTTATTTAGAAGATGAGAAAACTTTAGTGTTAACTAGTGAAAATAAGAAAGACATTTTAAATGCATTAAAATTGATAAATAGTATATCTGATAATAAGAATATAAAAGTTGCATATATTAAAATTTTAGGAAAAGTTTTAGAATTTAATAAGGCTATAGAGAACTACTATCATGCACAAAAACCAGGTTATAATGAAGTTTACCAAGAAAGATTAGATAATTTAGATAATAGTTTTGATGAATTTAAACGTATAAAAGCTTCGTTAAAGCCTTCTTTTGATGAAGAAAATTTTGATAAAAAGGCTGAAAGAGAATTTAACTCACTTCTTATCAGAATTGAAAGTAGAATTTCTATAATTTTTGAAGATGAAGAACAGTATAATTTTAATAATTACCTAATTACACTTATTGAAAAAGAAAATCTTGATGAGTTTATTTGGCTAAACACTATTTATAATATTTATAAAGAAGGTAAGAGTCTGAATAGTATAGTTCAAGATTATACGAAATTAAGTGATCTTGAATTTTCAGATTTATATAAGATTTATTTGTTTGTGACTGATTATAATATTAATAAGCTGTTATTAAAAAATGAATCTAAAATTATAACCAATGACTACTTAGAAAATCATGAGACATTTTTTAATTATATGTATAAACTTATAGATGATTTAAGAACATTTGTAACAAAAAATGATAAGAAGAATATTCTTAGCTTCTCAACTATTATAGACAGTCATACTAATATTAGTACTCCTAATAAAGAGGAATTTCTTAACTGTGTGTATAAAGTGTTTAATTTCCTAAGAGCACTTTATGAGAATGATAATGCAAAATTATTATTAGATAATATTTATCCTATTTTAGTGAAATCGTTCTTTGCACCTTTACGAAATGATGATAAGATTAAGTATGATTATAATCAGAACTTTATCTATGCTTTGGAATATACGCAAATAATTATAGAAGTTATGGATGATAAACATGAATAGTACTTTTTCTGAGAAGGATTTTTATTGTGTATATAATGATTTTGATATTTCTAGTCGTACAAAAGAATTGAATTTATTGTATCTTCCACTAATTGGAAATGATGCGATTAGTTTATATGCTTTCTTAGGATCTAAAATTTTGAGTGACAAAAATTTATCAAAAAATTATTTACATTATGATATTTTAGATAATCTAGGATTATCAAATAATAAGTTTTTAGTTGCTAGAAAGAAACTTGAGGCTTTAGGATTAATTCAGTCATTTTATATAGATAATGAAGGTGTAGGGCAATTTGTATATAAAATTAAAAAAGCATTAACTTTTACTGAATTTTTTAATACACCAATTTTATCTAAATTATTAGAAAATACAATTGGGACTAATAATTATAATGAATTGCATAGTTATTATTCTGTTGATAAAGTAAGTTTTAAAAGTTTTGAGGATATCTCAGCTAAGTTTTCAGATGTGTACCATTTAGAAAATCTTAATGATTTTAGTTTTGATTATTTGTCTAAAAAAGATGTTAATGGTCCAAATTTTGATGAATATTTCTTTGATTTTGATAAATTAAATTTTTATTTGGCTAATAGTTATTTAACAGAAGCTATATCTAATCCTGACATTAAAAACAAAATTTTAGGTTTAGCGCATATTTATAAAATGACGCCTGAAGACATGGCTAATGCAATCGAAAAATCTGTTGAGATTACTAATGGAGCAAGTGATATAAATCTTAGTTTGTTAAGTGAGTATATTGTTCAACTTAATGTTAATGTAAGAAAACAAGAAGTACCTACTTTAAAACGTATGGTGAATAAACAGTTAACGAATGATGAAGCTGTTCAATTAGCTGAAGATGATATTTTTGCTAAAGAAGTTGATAATACAAGTTTTATTGAGTTCTTAAATAAACAAGTGGGTATAGTTATCTCAACTATAGATGCAAAAAATATAGAAGAATTGCAAAAAAAATATAATTTTCCAACAGGTGTACTTAATATTCTATTAGAGTATTCTATTAGGCAAAGTGGTAATAATTCTATTCCGCATATTAATTATATAGATAAAATTGCAAGTGCATGGAGCTCTCAAAAGTTATTTGGAGCTAAAGATGCGATTGATTTTGTTAGAAATACTAGAAATTATAAACAGAAAACTGTTAGTACTAGTAAAAAACAGCAAAAAAATTATTCAAATAATAAAAAAACTAATCATGCACCTTTTCCTGAATACTTACAAAATAGAAAAAATAACTACAGTAATGTGAAGAAGACAGAAGATAGGGTTGTAACAAAAGAAGATGAAGATACTTTTAAAGATATGATGAAAGTATTATATAATAAGGGGGATGTGTAATGAAAAAATTATCCAACATAGTATCAAGTAATACAGAAAATTCATTTAAGAAGTTTATATCTGAAAAAGTTCTAAGTGATATAGAGATAATTAAATTTATTCGTGACAATAATTTTACTAAAATTGACGTAGAAAATAATCTTGAAAAATTTTATCAATATTATATTTCAAAAGATTCGTTGTTAAATATTGAGCATAGTCCTAAGTTAGTTTGTAATAATAGAGAAGTTAATATTGTTTATCAAGAGACTGAAGAATATAAACAAAAAGTAGAAAGCCAAAGAACATCCAATAAAATTAAGACAGAATTTATTCCAAAGCGAGTTCTATCTTATACTTTTGATAATTTATCAAAAAATAGTGAAAAGGCTAAATTAGCAATAGAAATCATCAATATATGTAAGAGTATCCTTAATAATCAAAGTACAAGAGGTGCCTATATATATGGACCAACAGGAACTGGTAAGACATATTTGATGGGATGTATTTACAATTATTTCAAACAGAATGGTAAAGAACCAGCAATTTTATACTATCCTGAATTTATTAGAAAAATAAAATCAAAGATTAGTAATAACAGTTATGATTTATATATTGATCTTATAAGAGATGAAGAAATTCTTATTATTGACGATATAGGTGCTGAAAATATTACGGAGTTTATTCGTGATGAGGTGCTTGGCCCAATTATTAATCATAGAGAAGCAGAAAAATTATCAACATTTTTCTCATCTAATTTAAACATAGATGATTTAGCAGAATTGTTATCTAATGGAAGAACAACAGTGGATAAAACAAAGGCTTTAAGAATAGTAGAAAGAATAAATTCTTTAAGTGCTTCTCACTTCTTAGATGGTGAGAATGAAAGAGAATATTATAATTAAAAGTGGCTGACAAAAAAGTCCTAAAATTCAACAAAGTTCATATGGTAACTCATAGACGCAGTGATTTATTGATATCTAAATTTGATTTATAAAAGCATTTTAGATATCTAATAAACTTTGCGGGAGTGACTCGACAAAATCGATTTCTCTGAAATCGTGATTTTTGAGTCACTCCTTTTTTTTATGGAAAAAAATTCAAAAAAATTTATTTTTTTTTAGAAATTAGTGGAAAAAAGTGGGGAAATGTGGTAAATTATAAAGGTAAGGTGGTGAGAAGTAGTGTTTATTGGTCAATACAATAATAAAATGGATGCCAAAGGAAGGCTTAGTATTCCGATAAAGTTCAGAGATGAACTAGGTGAAAAATTTATTATTACAAGAGGTCTAGACTCTTGTTTATTTGGCTATTCACTACAAGAGTGGCAAAAGGTGGAAAGTAAGATTAAATCACTACCTATCACTAAGAAAAATGCTCGTACTTTCCAACGTTTCTTCTTTTCTGGAGCCACTGAAGTTGAAATAGATAAACAAGGAAGAATTAATATTCCAAATGCACTTATAGAACATGCTTTTTTAGATAAAGAGTGTGTTGTAAATGGTTTATCAAATAGGATAGAGATATGGGATAAAATTCGCTGGGAAGATTTACTTGTTGAAAGTGAAGCTAGTGTAGAAGAAATAGCAGAAGAATTAGAAGATTTTGATTTTTAGGATGGATGAAAATGTTTAAACATTATAGTGTATTATTAAATGAAGCTGTAGAAGGCTTAGATATAAAAGAAGATGGTATATATGTAGACTGCACTCTTGGTGGAGCAGGTCATAGTTTAGAAATTTTAAAACGTTTGAAAAATGGTAAACTATACGCTTTTGATCAAGACAATGTTGCATTAGAAAATGCCAAAGAAAAATTAGCTGAATACAGTGATAAAGTTGTCTTTATTAAATCTAATTTTGTTAATTTAAAAGAAAAATTAGCAGAGCATGGTGTACATGAAGTAGATGGAGTCCTATATGATTTAGGAGTTTCTTCACCACAATTAGATACACCTGAAAGAGGTTTTAGTTATAATTATGATACAAGATTAGACATGCGTATGGATACTGATGCGAAAATTAGTGCATATGAAGTCGTTAATGAATATAGTTATCATGATTTAGTAAAAATATTTTATCGCTATGGAGAAGAAAACTTTTCTAAACAAATAGCGAGAAATATTGAAAAAAAACGTGAGCAAAAACCTATAGAAACTACTTTTGAATTAGTAGAGATTATAAAAGAATCTATCCCTGCTGCTAAAAGAAGAACTGGTGGACATCCAGCAAAAAGAGTATTCCAAGCAATTCGTATTGCTGTAAATAATGAATTATCAGTATTTGAAGATTCATTAGAACAAGCAATAGATATCGTTAGTGTAGGTGGAAGAATCTCTGTAATCACTTTCCATTCTCTAGAAGATAGAATTTGTAAACAAATATTCAATTCTTATTCTAAATCAAAGGATATTCCCAAAAACCTTCCTATTATGCCAGAAGAAAGTTTATCTAAATTAAAAGTAATTACAAGAAAGCCTATATATCCTAGTGATATTGAATTAGAAGAAAATAATAGATCTAGAAGTGCCAAATTAAGAGTTGCACAAGTTCAGACGAAATAGAGGGGAGGAAAGGAAATGGCTACACTAAAGGTATATAGTCGTGAATATGGAGTAAGAAAAGTACAAGAGAAAGTAAAGTTTAATTTACTAGAAAAAACTGCATATGGAGTTTTTGTAGGAGTTATTTTACTTGCTAACGTAGTTATGTTAAACTATAAAGGAGAGATTTATTCACTACGAAGTGCTCAACAAAAAAATGATATTGTAATATCAGAAAAACAAAAAAATAATAATGAACAAAAAGTTATGATAAACAATCTATCATCTTACGAAAGAGTTAAAAAAATTGCTGAGACGGTAGGAATGAAAACTCAAAAAGATAGTATAAAGGTAGTGAGATAATTGATAAAACTTTTTAAGAAAATATTAACTTTAAAGTTTTTGGAAGATAGAAGAAGTTTAGAAAGAAAAGATTATATCTCTCGAGAAAGAACAAAAATTGTATTTTTTCTAATTTTTGTTTTTTTCTTTGTATGGATATTAATATTAAATATAGGACAAATGATGCTAATTGGAACTGTAAGGGGACATAATCTTTCAGAATTAGCAGATAGAAAGTATAAGATAGATAGTAGTTTACAACCAAATCGAGGTAAAATCTATGATAGAAATGGGAATATACTAGCTGACAATATTGAATCTTACAAGCTAGTAGCGGTAGTTTCAGATAAAGCTACAGAGGATGAAACAAATCCACGACATGTTGTAGATATTAACAAAACAGCAGAAGAACTATCTAAATTTATAAAATTAGATAAAAACAAGATAAAAGATATACTTAGTAAACAAGGAGTATATCAAGTAGAATTTGGAACTGCTGGTAAAGATATAAGTGTAGAAGATAAAAAGAAAATCGAAGAGTTGAAATTGCCAGGAATTGAATTTATAGCGACAACAAAAAGATATTATCCAAACGGAAGTATGCTTGGAAACTTTTTAGGTTTTGCTCAAAATTCACCAGATAGTGATTTGATTACTGGTCATTTAGGTGTCGAAAAGACTTTTGATTATTATCTAAGAGGAAAAGAAGGACATATTACTTATGCTAAAGATGCATGGGGGAAAGTCGTTTCTAATATTCCTAAAGTTGAGATTAAACCTGTTGACGGAGCAGATATATATTTAACAATTGATAAGAATATTCAAGGTTTTATAGATAATACACTGAAAGATATTCATGATAAATATGAACCAGAAAGTGTATTTGCAATAGCTGCTAGTCCTAAAACTGGTGAGATATTAGGATTGGGACAAACACCTGCATTTAATCCGAATACTCAAGAAAATCTGGCAAGTGCATGGTCAAATATTTTCTATAACTCAGCGTATGAACCAGGTTCGACATTTAAAACATTTACAATGTCAATAATGGTAGAAAATAATATATATAAACCAGATAGTTACTTTAGATCTGGTTCATATCGAGTGGAAGACGCTACAATTTCTGACTGGAATAAGATTGGTTGGGGAACAATTACTCAACGTCATGGTTTCCAACAATCTTCAAATACTTTAATGTTAACATTATTGCGTGAATTAGGGTCAGAAAAATTAAAAACTGGATTAGAGAGTTTCGGTTTTGGTAAAAGTACAAATTCATTGTATGGCAATGAATCGACAGGGGATTTAGTATTTAATAACAAAGTGTCTGTATCTACAACAGTTTTTGGTCAAGGTAGTACAGTAACAGCAATACAAATGATTCAAGCGGAAACAGCAATATTAAATGATGGGCAGATGTTAGCACCGTATTTTTTACAAAGAGTTCATGATAAAACGATTGATAAGGATGTTAATATAGGTCAAAGAACAGTAGTAGGAAATCCTATATCAAAGGGTACAGCGGATATAATGAAAGAAGAACTATATGGTGTTGTAAATGGAACATGGGCTCAAGCTGGTAAGAGATATGCTGTAGAAAATTATAGTGTTTCTGGAAAAACTGGTACTGCCCAGGTGGTTGATCCTAAAACCAGAACATATTATAAGAGTCCATATAAAGTAATGCGCTCATTTATAGGATATGCACCTAGTGAAGACCCACAAGTAATATTATATGTGGGTATGAAGTTACCTTCAAAAGACCTTGGAGCAAGCTATGCAAATGGGGCTTCTGAAATCTTCAAACCTATTATGGAAAATACGCTTAATTATTTAAATGTTAAGAAATCAAATGATAATAATAATGTTCAAAGCTATCAGATGGATAACCTTGTAGGAGCGAATGTTGATTCTACAATCATTAATTTACAGAAAAAAACTAAAAACATAATAACAATTGGGAGTGGAAATAGTGTAGTTGATCAATATCCTTCAGCAGGGAATTTAATCAAGCAAGACGAAAGAGTATTTTTATTAGTATCTGATGAAAATATACTTTTACCTAACTTTGCAGGGTGGTCAAAAGTTGATGTGCTGAACTATGCTAAATTATCTGGATTAGATATTGAAACCGAAGGGAATGGATTTGCTAAACAACAATCTATTCCGGCACAAAGATTTGTGAAAAAAGGGGAAAAGATAAAAATAAAATTTGGTTAGGAGAACGAAATGAGTAATTCAAGTATAACGGTGGCTATATCGTTATTGGGGGTAGCATTTTTACTAACTGTACTAATGCTACCTAGATTAATAAAATATTTACATGTACTAAAATTTGGCCAAGCAATTAGAGAAGAAGGCCCACAAAGTCATATGCATAAAAAAGGAACACCAACTATGGGTGGTATATCTTTCATCATAGCGATAGTTGTTTCACTAGTTGTTGCAATGTTCTTAGACAGTGCGAATATACAATACTATATACTATTTATCTATACAACTATTTCTTTTTCAATAATAGGATATATAGATGATATGCTGATAGTTGTCAAGAAAATAAATGATGGACTAGCACCAAGAAAAAAATTAATGTTGCAAATACTATTTTCTGTAATATTTTATATGCTAGTAACTTTTATCTACAAAGATATTAACTATATACATATTCCAGTATTTGATTATAATTTGAATATTTCATATTTATATATAATTTTCTTAGTATTTTGGCAAACTGGTTTTTCTAATGCAGTAAATCTGACAGATGGATTAGATGGATTGGCAACTAGTGTAACAATCATTACAACTAGTACACTTGCTTTATTAGCATATAAGGAAAATAATTTCCCTGTATTAGTATTTTGTTTAACAATAGTTGGTTCACTTATAGGATTTTTATTATTTAATAGAAATCCAGCAAAAATATTTATGGGTGATACAGGATCATTGGCTCTAGGTGGAATCTTAGCAGCAATTTCAGTAATCTTACATAAAGAAGTAGCATTTTTATTTATTGGTTTAGTATATATATTAGAAACACTGTCAGTGATTATTCAAGTAGCGTACTTCAAGAAAACTGGTAAAAGAATTTTTAAAATGTCTCCATTGCATCATCATTTTGAACTATCAGGCTATGGTGAAGTGAAGACTGTATATATTTTTGTTATTATAGCTGTTGTTTCTTCAGCTATAGGGTATTTTGTAGGGGTAATGTAAAATGATAAATTTAGAAGATAAAAAAATATTAGTATTAGGATTTGCAAGAAGCGGTTACTCGACAGCAAAAATTCTAAAAAAACTAGGTTATGATGTTGTTTTGAATGCTTTTGATGATTTAAGTACAGATGAAAAAGCTATTGAATTAAAAAACTTAGGTGTAAAAATAGTTGATGGTGGTCATCCCTTAGAACTATTAGATAATATAGATTTAATTGTAAAAAATCCAGGAATTAAATATGAAATTGAATTTTTACAAAAAGCGATTGAGAAAAATATTGATATTATTACTGAGATAGAATTAGCTAATACATTATTTAATATTGATATGATAGCAATAACAGGGACTAATGGAAAAACTACAACAACTCAGATGACATTCGATATCCTAAAAGCAGCTAATAAAGATGTCTTTTTAGCTGGGAATATTGGTTATCCGTCAATAGAAGTAGCCTATAATCATCCAAATTCGCTAATAGTTACAGAAGTTTCATCATTTCAACTACAGGGGACAAAATATTTCAAACCATCGGTAGCAGCCATTACAAACTTAGGTGTAGGACATTTAGATTATCATGGTAGTATTGAAAATTATAGAAATGCTAAAAGAAATATCTACAAAAATCAAACCAAAGATGATATTTTAATTCTGAACATCAAAGAAAAAGAAAAATATGAATTGAATAAAATTAATTCTGAAGTAATTTTTTATGATATTAAAGAAAATCAGGAAGCAGATATATTTGTAAAAGATAATATGGTAGTGTATAAAGACGTAGAATTGTTCGATATTAAAAAAATGTCACTTCCAGGCATGCATAATGTAGAAAATGCTATAAATGCAGCTTTAATTTCTTATCTAAAAGGTGCAGATGTTATGACAATTCGTGAAGTACTTTATAGTTTTAGTGGAGTAAAACATAGATTACAGTATGTAGGAGAACATAATGGAGTGAAGTTCTATAATGATTCTAAAGCTACCAATCCAGTTGCTACAACTACAGCACTTTCCGGATTTGAGAAAAATATAATATTAATTTGTGGTGGGAAAAATAGGGGAATTGATTTTATGGAATTAGTTCCATTCTTCCCGAGAATTAAAGCAATGGTTGTTGTAGGTGAAAGTAAAGAGATACTATTTGATCTGGCATCTGCTAATAGAGTAGAGTGTCATAAGGCAATAAAAGTAGATGATGCAACAATTTTAGCAAATGAACTTGCTGAATGTGGAGATATAGTTCTACTATCTCCAGCATGTGCATCGTGGGATCAATATAGATGTTTCGAAGATCGTGGGGATGAATTTATAGCGACGTTTGAGAAGATTAGTCAAGAGGATTAAAAAACTATGAACAAGAAGAATAAAAAGTTACTTGAAAAAATGCATAATGAAAAAAGAAGAAGTTCATTAGAAAAAATAAAAAGAAAAAAAAGAAGAGAATTAGTGTTCATAGTAACTTTATTTTTAATTGTGATAGCAGTATTTTCATTACTATTTAGTAATTATTTGAAATTAAGAACAATCGAAGTTGAAGGTAATAACCAAATTAGTAAAGAAGAAATACTAGAGGCAGGAAATATAAATAATAATTTAAGAACGTGGTCTATAAAAGATGATGAAATTCAAAAAAATATTCAAGAGAAATTTGAAATATTTAAATCAGTGTCAGTACAATCCAAAATGCCAGCTACTATTAAGGTGAAAGTTGAAGAATATAATTTTATAGCTCAAAATAAAAGAGAAGACGGTAGTTATGAAATAATTATGGAAAACGGTAAAACTTATACTGGAAAAATAAGAAATAATTATAATTTACCAATTTTAGAGAAGTTTAATGATGATAGTACAAAGCTAGAAGAAATATATAAGAACTTAAATAATTTGAAAGAAGAAGTTAGATTGCAAATCTCTGAAATTATAAATGATGAAGGTGACAATGTAATAATCTATATGAAAGATGGTCAAAAAGTTAAGGCTTTAAGAGCACGTTTTTCAGATAAGTTAAATTATTATAATCAAATATCTAAATATATTGAGGATAAAAGTAATACAACTTTAAACTTAATAAATGGTGCGTATCTAGAAACACCTAAAACTGAGAAAAAAAGAAATGATAGCATTAAACAATTATTGGCTAGACAAGGTTTACGAGATGAATCAACATCTAAAAATAATAATGAGCAAATAGAAGATACAGAAAAAGTAGAAAAAAATAACAAAACTGAAAATTATACTACAAATGCTCAAGTGAATACTTCTAAAAAAAATAAGAATACTATACAACAATCAACAAAAAATAACAAAAATGAATAGTAAAAAAAGTGTCCGAAATTTCGTATTTTGGACACTTTTTATTCAAAAATGATATAAATTTTAAAATATTAGTATATAATATTACAAATTGAAAATATTTTAATAAAATTTAATTTTTTTTGGTGTTTTTCATATTTTTTTTTTAAATTTTATGTTATAATTTAGTATGTGTAAATAAAATATGTGTGTATTTACAATTTTATTATAATAACAAAGTTTTAAAAGGAAGGAGTGTTTGACTTGAGTTCACAATTGTATACTTCAATAGATCTGGGATCATCTAGTATAAAAGTGATTATAGCAGATGTAGTATATGAAAAATTGAATATACTCGGAGTTGGAGTTGTAAAAACTACGGCTATTAAACGTGGTAACATTATTGATGTAGAATCCGCATCTAGAGATATTCAAAAGGCAATAGACATTGCAAAAAGTGAAGCTAATAAAGACATAAGATCGTTATATGTAGCAGTTCCAAGTATACACACTCATATTAAAAAAAGTGTAGCGGAAATTAAATTTGATACAAAACACGATATTGATGGTAGAGATATCGAAGAAGTAATTGAAGAGGCAAAAATTCTACCATTACCACGTGAAAGAGAAGTGGTTCAAGTAATCCCAGATTACTATCGTCTTGATGATATAGAAAATATAAGAAAACCAAAAGGAATGACTGTTCATAATGCTTTTGAAGTGACAGGAAATAGAGTATTAACTTCTAAAACTCATCTTCACACAATTTATAAGAGTATTGAAAACTTACGTTTGGATTGTAATGAGACATTCTGTACATCACATTCGTTGGGTGAATTGCTACTTAATGATGAAGAAAAAGATTATGGTTCAGTAATAATTGATATTGGTGCTGGTCTTACAACAGTGAGCTATTTTGAAGATGGAATATTGCAATTATCTCAGTCTATAGAGCTAGCTGGAGAGGATATCACACGTACAATCTCTGATGTATTAAATGTTCCTTTGAAGAGAGCCGAAGAGATAAAAATAACGCAAGGACATGCATTTTATGATTTAGCATCGCCACAAGTAATTATTGAATTAGATAACCTAGAATCAGATGAAGAACCATATACTCAAAAAGAACTAGCAGACTATATTGAAGAAATAGTAGAAGAAATCATCTTGCGATCATTTGATGTTCTTAGAAAAGCTGGAATAAATAGAGTAAAAGGAAATGTAGTACTAACTGGTGGAACAACACTTATGCCAGGAGTATTAGACTTAGCTAAAGATATGCTAAGGAAAATGAATGTTAGAATTGGATCTCCAAAAATAATAGGAGCTAATTCACCAGAACTTTCAGTAGTTGTTGGAACACTAACAAGTAGTTACAAAATCGAATCTTTATTTGGTTACCAAGTAACAGATGAAGTACCAACAGTAAAAAATACAAATTCAACATTTGAAAATGTTTCTGCAGTTCAGGAAATTTCAGTAAACAATTCAAAAGTTGATACCGCAGTAGTAACTGAGCCTCATGCAGAAGAGTTAGAGGAAGAAGAGTATTACGAAGAAGAGAAAACAGAAAAAGAAGAGAAAAACTTCTTTGATAAAATAACTAAAATGTATAATTCGTTTTTTGAATAATAATCAGGAGGAAATAAAGAATGTTTGAAGAATTTGATCAATCAGCAGTAATTAAAGTAGTAGGTGTTGGTGGCGGTGGTGGTAACGCCGTTGACCGAATGGTAGAAAGTGGAATTCAAAACGTTGAATTTATCGCAGTTAATACAGATGCTCAAGCATTAAAACGTTCTAAAGCAGATGTAAGAATTCAAATTGGTGAAAAATTAACTAAGGGTCTTGGTGCTGGAGCTAACCCAGAAGTAGGGCGTAAAGCGGCAGAAGAAACTAAAGATAAAATTGAAGAAGCATTAGCAGGAGCAGACATGGTGTTCGTTACTTCTGGTATGGGTGGAGGAACTGGTACTGGTGCCGCTCCAATCGTAGCGGGTATCGCTAAAGAATTAGGAGCATTAACAGTAGGTGTTGTTACTCGTCCATTCAACTTTGAAGGTAAAAAACGTCAAGTACAATCTACTGCAGGAATTAACTCACTTAAAGGTGCAGTAGATACACTTATCGTTATTCCTAATGATAGATTATTAGATATCGTTGATAAATCTACTCCAATGATGCAAGCATTCGTTGAGGCAGATAACGTATTACGTCAAGGGGTACAAGGTATTTCTGACTTAATTAACGTATCTGGTACAGTTAACCTTGACTTCGCTGATGTTAAAGCAATCATGGCTGACCAAGGTTCAGCATTAATGGGTATTGGTGTAGCTTCAGGTGAAAACAGAGCAATCGAAGCAGCTAAAAAAGCTATTTCATCTCCATTACTAGAAACTTCAATCGTTGGAGCAAAAGGTGTGTTATTAAACATCACTGGTGGACCATCATTAAGTTTATTTGAGGCTCAAGCAGCTGCAAGTATCGTTCAAGAAGCTAGTGATGATGAAGTAAACATGATTTTCGGTACAGTATTTAACGAAGAGTTAGAAAAAACTGATGAAATCATTGTTACAGTAATCGCTACTGGATTTGAAGAAGATGGAGTAAGTGTTGAAAGAGATATTTTAGCACAACGCCCAGCTCAACCAGAAGCCAGCTCATTCACAAGTGGATACGGTAAAAACGAAGTAGAACAAGAAATGTACCCACGTCCAAGAAGAAGAACAAGAAGAGAAATCTAATAAATAAAAAACGAAAAATCGGAAATTACTCGATTTTTCTTTTTTTTTTGGTAAATTATTGTATGAGAAAATTTTAGATGTAAATTTAAGAAATAGTAGTCAGTTCCATAAAATATGAAAGAGAAAATGTGGAGTGACTTTAAAAAATCGATTTTTATGAAATCACAATTTTTTAGTCACTCCCTGTCTTCTAATCAATTAGAATAAATTTTATTTTAAAATTGATTACATTTTTTAGTGTATTGTAAATAAAGGATTTTTTTAGTGATAAATTACAAAATTCTATAAGATTTGTTTCATCAATATCTGCATATAAATAATATGTTATTATACAACTATCAATTTTTGGTTCTTCATCATAACCTTTAACATTTAATAGAGTTAGAGGATTTTTTAGTACTATATGAATTTTCCCTTCAAGTTCTTCAATATCTATATCAGAGTGTTTGCTTTCTTTTATTATAGTTTGTGAGATTCCACCTAGAATAGAAGCTGCAAAGTAGTTGATGCTGCTTCTATAATCAGCGTTTATATCAAAACTGATATCACTAGAGATAGTTATATTATCATTGTTAGTATATAATTTAAAATCATTATTCGATAGAATTCCTCTAAAACTAAGGTCATAATTATTTGATTCGTATAAGTTAGTCATACAACTGCCTCAATGTGTTTTTAGCTTCATTTAGACGAGCTAATTTTTTATCAATTATCTCCATTGTACTTACCGGTCTATTAGCAAATGTAGCAAAGCCACAGTCAGGATTTAACCAAATTCTTTCTTTAGGTAAGAAGTGGAGAACTTCTTCAACACGTGATAAGATATCTTCTAGTGGTTCAATTTCATCAGTTCTTGGATTCATAACCCCAAGACCAAGTGTACAATTTTCTCTAATTAAATCACTACTTAATAATGAAGATATTTCTCCAGCACGAGGAGTAGAAAACTCTAATGTAAGTATATTAGGAAGAGTCTCTTCGAATAATGGAAGTAGAGGAGTATAAGGTCCAGTAAGTAGAATACTTTCATCACGACTCCAATTACCACGACATACATGAAGAGAAACTAATATTTCTTTTTCTTTGGCATAATCAATTACAGATTTAATTAATTTAGTAGCAAATTTTAATTCTTCAGTAGGATCTTTTTTCTCAGATAATGCTGCACACATAAAAGATCTTGTCTTACCTTCAGAAAATACCACTTCGGTTAATACAGGTTCATCAAATTGAATAACATCTATGCCTATTTTTGCTAATGAATCAATTTCTTCTTTTAATACTTTAATTATGTCTTCTCCTAGAGAATCTTTGCTATCGTAATATTGTTTTGATAGAGCAGGTAACCACATGGACCTAGTTATTAAATAAGGACCTGGTAATGTTGCTTTGATTTTCTTATTGGTTAGTTTTTTTAGTTCAATCATTTCATCAGCTACCAGAGGTTTATTATATTTTACTTTCCCTGTACAAATTGCATTTTTTATACTAATTGCAGGGACGTCTAATATTTCTAGTATTTGTTCAAAACCTTGTTTGTCCTCAATATAATCAAACATATCAGCCATACTCATCATTGTAACACCGTCCAAACGTTCAGCAATAAATGAAACATAATTATCTCGATTTAGCTCACCGCTAGTGATTATATCAATATAATTATTTTCTTGAAGTTCAACTACATATTTTGTTTCTTCATCTAAGATTTCTTGATATGTTTTTAAGTCGATATTTCCTTTATTTAATTTTCGTTTTGCGGTTAATAGTTTTTTACTACGAGGCATACTGCCAAGAAGAGAAACTAAGAAAGATGAATTAGTCATAATTATTCACCATGAAACTCTTTAAAAAAATCTAAATATTCATTGGCTTCAGTAAGTTGTTTGAATCCAGAGGTACGACCAGATATCCATTCTTTTAATCCTTCCATATCCATCATTTCTTTATGCTCAGGATTATTGTAATCCATTTTGTGTAATACTTCTATAAATTTTTCAAAACGAGCTACGTCTAATTCTGGATGTCCTGAGAAGATACAGTGATCAAAGAAATCTGTTTTCGATAAAATTTTCACCTGATTTTCATCTAGAGTTCCATCTGCAATCCATGCATTATAGTTTAAATCTAACATCCAGGTAGCAGCTACTTCATCATTTTTTAAAGCTATTGCTGAATCAAGTTCTCCACCGACATGGTCACCATGAAGCCCAACACCGATATCAAATCGTTTTTCAATATAATCTTTACCAAATTCTAAACCAAGTTTGTGAAGGTGGTTAATAGGAATTAATCTGGCTTGTGGTGAATCAATTGCACCGAAACCTATTGTTTTATTTCTTAAGTCTTGAATAGAGTTAATGTTGCTATTAGCTTTTACTACTAAATATGAACTACGATCGCGGTCAGTATCACGCATAGAACCATTTAACGCAGTTCCGTTAGTGCGTAGGTGAGTATCTAACCATGCTAAGGGAGAATTCCAAGCTACATCAATTTCTTTAGCTAATAAACCGTCAACTTGACCTTTGTAATCTTTGTAATAAACTGGTTCGATAGGGAAGTTTTCATCTTCAAAAAATTTTGCAATAATTCCCCAAATTACAGTTACTTTTGGGTCATAGATTACAGCTCCAACTTTTAATTTTGTCATAATAATCTACCTCATTTCATTAATTTATTTATTTGTTTGTTAATAATTGGCCGGTTAAAATATTTAAGAAGTCAAGACCAGGTGCCATAACTTGTCCTGCTAATGAGTCACGTAAGAATCGCTCCATATTTCCATGACAATTATAAGCCTTACCACCGCCTAAACGCATACCAAGTCTTGCATTCTCAATTACTTTATCGCAAGAGAATGCTCTTGCTGAAACAATATTAAGGAATGCATCTACTTCACCATTAACAAAGCTTTCCGCAGCGTTTTTAGATAAAAGGATAGATGCTTTTGTATTTTTAAAGATTTCTGCTAAATGTAATTGAACAGTTTCTATATCGCTTAAAGATTTACCATCAGGATATTTTCTATTTGTTGTGTGATTAACAGCTTCATCTAGAATAGCTTGACTAAGTCCACTGTAAACTGCAGCAAGCCCATTAATAAAGAATGGGACAGGACTTTGAGCCTGTTCATTTCCTTTGCCTTCAGCTCCGATTCTATAATGATAATCTAGTTTAAGATTATTCATGTGCATTTCACATGAGACATTTGAACGCATACCTAAACCATTCCAGGTATTTTCAGCAAAAATTAGTCCATTAGAACCAAGAGGGAACAGCCATTGTTCAGTTTCTCCAGCAGTTTTATACGGAACTAAAGTTACATAGTAATCCGCATAATTACCAGATGTAACCATACTTTTCTTACCATTAAATATTGCAAAGTCTTTCTGATAATCAACAGTAATTTCTGTTGTATTCATAAAATTAGTACCAGTTCCACTCTCGCTGTATGCCAATGCTAGCATTTTTTTATTATCTACCACAGCTTCACAAATTTCTTTTTTTAATTTGTCACTACCATGATCTAAAATTGTTACTAATCCAACATTATGCATCATATAGCATAAGCCAACCGATGAAGAGTATTCAGAGAATGCTCTACATACTGATTCGTGTTCTACAAGAGTTAGTCCTTTACCACCAAACTCTTTAGGAACTAAAAGACTAAGATAACCAGCATTTTTAATTTTTTCAAATATTACTTTAGGGAATTCTCCATTATTATCTGTTTCTTTAGCATATGGTTCAATATTAGCTATAGCAAATTCTTTAGCATCTTTATAAAAATTATTCATAATGTCCTCCTTAAGAAAAAGGAACTATTTAAAATTTAAAATACTTAAAAAGCAAATAATATTATAAATAGTCCCTTAAATATGATCTGAATTTATATATCAATATAACTATAATATGGATATTACTACATATTATGAAAATACGAACTATTAAAACTTATAGTTAAATTCTATGGCAATTGTTGCCCAGTAATTGCTTTTCCTAACCAAATTGTAAGTACGTCAACACTTGGTGCCATAATATGACTTGCGAAAGCATCTCTTAGATAGCGTTCCATATTTCCAACACGGTTATATGCTTTACCACCACCAACACGCATTCCAAGGCGTGCTAATTCAATAGCAGCTTCACTAGCAAAGATTCTAGCTGATAAGATTTTAGCTAGCATATCAGTATCTTTATTTAAGAAACTACGAGCTGCTTCGTTCGTTCCAAGAACTGCTGCGTTAGTTTGGCTATAGATTTTAGCAAGATGAATTTGTACTGTTTCAATTTCGCTTAGAGATTTTCCATCAGGATATTTTCTATTAGTAGTATGTGCAACAGCTTCTTCTAGTATTGCTTCGCAAAGACCACTGTAGACAGCAGCCAATCCAGTGATGAAGTATGTAGCAACAATGGTGAATACTTGATCAACTCCTGATCCAGCTTTACCAATACGCAATTCTTTATTTAATTCAACATCGTTAATTGCCATTTGGCAAGAAACATTACCTCGCATTCCTAGACCATGCCAAGTAGAAGCTTTGAATTTTAGACCTTCGCTATCTAGAGGGAATACCCAGTTGTCAATTCCACCTTCAACATCAGAAGGAGTAAGAACAAGATAATAAGATGCAAATTCTGCAGAAGTTACCATGCTTTTTAGGCCATTAAATACTACTGAATTATCTTTAAATTCAGTTTTGACATCTGAGATATAGAAGTGTGTCCCAGTTCCTAATTCACTGTACGCAAGTGCCATAAATTTTTCATTTTCAACGATATCTTTACAAATTTTTGTTTTTAGATTATCATCGGCATATGAAAGAACACAGTTTAATGCAACATTATGCATCATATAGCATAGACCTACTGTAGCACTTGATTTAGCGAAAGCTCGACATGCATCTGCATGTTCTTGCATATCTTTTCCTAACCCTCCAAGTTCAGTTGGAATCATTAGTTTAAAATATCCAGCTTTTCCTAACTCTTTAAATACTTCTTCAGGAAATCTTTCTTGTTCGTCTATTTCTTTTGCAATAGGATCTATATATTTTTTTGCAAATTCCCTAGCTTCGTTATAAAATGTTGTCATAATAATGCCTCCTAACATTAATATAATAGTGTTTTCTAATGAAATTATATCACAAAGAAAATCAATGTAAATGCTTTTAAATTATCTCTAATGATTAGCGATTTTAAATAAATTTTGATAAAATGTATAGTTTTTAGGGCAGTAAAGAAAAAATAATATATAGATTTTAACAAAATACTTATATTTAGAAATATAAAAATAAAACCAAAGTAAATGATAGAGTTTATCAATTACATAATTTGAAGATAGTATTTAGTGAAAAAATGTTAGAAGACTATTAAGAAATAAAAATGAAATATACTTTGAAATGGAAGTGAAATAAAAGTGAAAAAATTATTGAAAAATGTCAGAAAATTATTTACAAATGACATTAAATCTTGTATAATCTATATTTATATAATAAATTTATGAAAGGATGAAAAAAATGGCAGATTCAAAGATGGAAAGAAAACTGCAAGCTCGTCATATTAGTATGATAGCTATAGGTGGATGTATAGGTACCGGATTATTTATGGCAAGTGGAGCGGTAGTTAGTAAAGCAGGCTCTTATGGAGCAGTTCTTACTTATGCATTAATTGGAGTTATTATTTACTTTTTAATGGCTTCTATAGGAGAACTAGCAACATTTTATCCAGTTTCAGGTTCATTCGGAGCTTATGCAACTAGATTTATAGATCCAGGCGTTGGATTTGGAGTAGGTTGGTTGTTCTGGATTCTATGGATATTAGTAGCGAGTGTAGACATAATAACATTATCGAAAATATTACATTACTGGGAATTCTTTAGACAATTTTCAACGTTTTCGATTTGTATTGTATTTTTAGTATTATTGTATTTATTAAACTTAGTAAGTGTTAAAGTATTTGGTGAAGTTGAATATTGGATAACTATAATAAAAGTTATGACAGTTGTCGCATTCTTAATAGTAGGAGCTGCAATTATCTTTGGAGCTACTGGGAATAGTGAAGCTGGTATTTATACATTTATTCAAAATGGAGAAAAAACAAGTAGCGCTGGTGTGTTAGGATTATTTGGTGTTCTTTCTACTGCAGCATTCTCATTTGGAGGAACTGAAGTTGTAGCTGTTACAGCAGGTGAATCTCCGAATCCTAAAGAGACAATGCCTAAAGCAGTTAAACAAGTTTTCTGGAGAATATTGATATTCTACATTGCTACAATGTTAATCATATCTTCGATAGTTTCAGCGAATGATCCAAGATTACTTGATACTAATAATGTAACAGCCTCTCCATTCACAATTGTATTCCAAAATATTGGTTTAGAAGTGGCGGCAGTTATTATGAATGCTGTAATTTTAACATCAGTTTTATCAGCAGCAAATTCAGGTATGTATGTTTCTAGTAGACAGTTATTTTCATTAAGTTCACATAATTATGGGCCGAAAGTATTTAAAAAATTAAATACTAATTCAGTACCAGTGTTTGCTTTAACTTTCTCGGCAATATTTATGGTATTGTGTTTTATTTTTGAGAGATTAAATCCAAGTGGTTACTACATGCTGCTTTCTATGGTTGGTATTATAGTAATGATAATTTGGATGGTTTCGTTAATATCTCAAATTCGTTTGAGAAGAGCAATTGTTAAGCAAGGGAAAAAAGCTGAAGATGTTCTACCTTATACGGCTAAAACAGGTGTTGTAGGTTCATACATTGCTCTAATTTCATTTGCAACAATAATATTATTACAATTAATAGCTGATTATGCGACAGGTGGATTTGTGAAAATGTCATACAATTTAGTTTGTCCAGCTATAGGTGTAGTAATGTATATAGCATTTAAAATAGTAACGAAGAAAAAATTTGTTAAACTAGAAGAAATGGATATACATCCATATAAAGGATAATTAGTATTTGAAAAAGATTAATGAGTTAGAAACTTGTTAATCTTTTTCTATTTTTTGTGTGGTTTTCTTATGCTCAAATGAGTATGAATAAAATGTCTTAAGTAGAATGAGTAAAAATGCTAAAATAAAATTGGAAATTCTAACAGACTTAAAATTTTTTTCAAAAGTCCGATGAATAAAAGGTACATTTCTATTTTGAAATTTTTTGATATAATTAGATTAACATTTTCAAGGGGATGACCCAAAAGTCCTGAAATTTAACAAAGTTCACATGAAAACTCATAGACGTAGTGGTTTATTGATATCTAAATTCGCTTTATAAAAGCTTTTTAGATATCTAATAAACTGTGCGGGGATGACTCGACAAAATCGATTTCTTTGAAATCACGATTTTTGAGTCACTCCCTAATAAAGTTCTATAGTCTTTTTTACTGAGAACAGTTGGGGGTTAAAATGATAATTTTAAGAATATTGTATCTTCTTATGTTTTCAGTACTAATATAATAAATTTAATGATATAATATAGGTACTAGGGGGAGAGACATATGAATATTAAAAAGGAAGATGTCGTATTATTTTTTAGACAAAATGTTAAATCTATTATTTTGGCATTTGTGTGTAGTCTTGTTTTAATAATCGGTGGTTTGTTTTATTTTAATCAAAGTAAGACAGAAGATTATAGTGATGTTAGTTTTTCTAATACCAGTAGTGAGTCGATAAATAAGGATGAAAAAACTGAAGAAAAACACGATGAAAAGATTTTTGTTGATGTCAAAGGTTCGGTAAAACATCCTGGTGTTTTCGAGACTACAAAAGATAAAAGGGTGAAAGATTTAATAGAAGAAGCTGGTGGACTTTTGGATGATGCTGATACTTCTACTTTGAACTTGAGTCAAAAGGTAAAAGATCAGATGGTTATTTATGTCCTTAAACATGGTGAAAAACCGAAACAAATGACTGATGATGGCAGCACCGGTTCATCTAGTGGGGATGTGATTAATATAAATACAGCAAGTAAAGAACAACTTATGAAAATTTCAGGAGTTGGGAAAACAAAAGCTGAGGAAATAATTGCACATAGAGAAAAAAATGGGGATTTTAAAAAGAAAGAAGATATTACAAAAGTACGAGGCATAGGAAAATCTACTTTTGAGAAAATTAAAGATAAAATAGAGGTATAGTTATGCAGAGAATTAGTTGGGATGAGTACTTTATGGCTCAAAGCCACCTATTATCACTTAGATCGACTTGCAGTAGATTATCTGTTGGAGCGACGATAGTTAAAGACAAACGAATAGTTTCAGGTGGTTATAATGGTTCGATCAAAGGTGACGAACATTGTATAGATGTTGGTTGTAAAGTAGTAGAAGGTCATTGTGTAAGAACAATTCACGCTGAGATAAATGCTATTTTACAATGTTCTAAGTTCGGTGTTGGAACTGAAGGTGCAACTATTTATGTTACACATTTTCCATGTTTGAATTGTACAAAATCTATAATTCAAGCAGGGATAAAGGAAATTTGCTATGCAAATGATTATAGAAATAATGAATATGCTCGAGAGTTATTAGAAAAATCAGGTGTTGTCGTAAGAAAAGTAGATTACGATGTAAACAATGTAGTAGAAAGGTTACTAAATAAAAAGTAATGATTTATTTACAATTTTCTTTACTAGCATTAGGGGCGATATTATTAAACTTTAATGTAATAATATCTATGCTATGTATTGTTATTTTTCTACTGATAACTTGGAAAAATAAAAATCTTAATGCTAGGAAAACTATTATTTGTGTAATAGTCTTCTTAGTATTTTTTATTCGGGGAGCATATGAACAAAAGAATAACATTACTCATTTAGGTAATGTTGAAAATAAAAATTTAGAACTAGTAGTTTCTGATAGATTTGATGTTAATGGAGCCTATGTGTCTTCTATTGGTTACCTTTCGGATGAGAAGGTATTAGTAAGTTATATTGTAAAAAGTGAAGATGAAAAGAAATTTTTCAAAGAAAAATTTTGGGGTGGAAAACTATTAGTAAGTGCTAATATAGAAGATATTTCAGAAAAGACTAATTTTTATTCATTTGATTATAAAAAATATAATGAGAATAGGGGAATCTTTAAAAGGCTAACTATTAACGAAATTCATGATGTTAAAAATATAGATTCAATGTATTTTAAATTTTTAACACTTAGAAATAAATTAAGTTTACAAATTAATAGAGAACTTTCTTTTGATAAAAGTGGTTATTTTCAAGCTTTAATTTTTGGAGACAAAAGTTATTTGTTAAAAGATGATGTGAACTCTTTTAAAAATTTAGGAACAAGTCATTTATTAGCAATCTCAAGGTTACATATAGGTGTACTCATTTCTCTAATTTATTTTATTTTGTTGAAATTTAGGATAAGTGTTGATTATATAGAGAAAATTATCTTAATTATAATTCCATTGTATATGTTGCTTAGCGGAGCTAGTGCATCAGTTCTCAGGGCAGGTTTTATGATTGTATTTTACATACTGTTACGAAGGAAAAATATAGATAAACTTGGAAGTTTGTTGCTTACTTTTCTAATATTAATAATGTATAATCCATTTTATATTTTTAATATAGGTTTTCAATTATCATTTTTAATTACATTCTGTCTATTGATGTCTGGAACTTATATAAAAAATTCTAGAAACAAAGTTCATGGAGCGTTCAGAATTAGTGTTATTTCTACACTAGGTAGTATTCCTATTTTATTGTATAATTTTTATACTATAACTTATATTTCTGTATTTAGTAATATTATCTTAGTACCAATTTTTAGTATTGTGATTTTTCCATTAGTAATTTTTAGTTATCTTGTATTCCTAATAAATGCCCAGGTGTTTAATATTATTTGTAGACCAATATTAAATATTATTTTCAATATATTTGATAAAATTCAGGAGCTGTTTCTAATTGCTCAGCCCATTCGCATAGGTAAGTTAAATATATTTTTTATAATTGCTATATTTATTGTTGTTTTAACTATATTGATAAACTTGAATAAATTTAAATATATGAATGCTATTTATGGAATTCTGGGAATAATTTTAATTTGTATAGGAGCTACATATATATCTAAAACATATATTGAAGATATAAAAATAGGGAAAGAGAGTGTTTTATATATTAGAGAAAATAAGAATAATCTATTGATAAATACATCTAATAATATTCAAAATTTTTATACAGATTACAGAAAAAAAGACAAGGATTATGATATAATAAATCAGTACGATTTGCTTTTGGATTATGAAGGAAAAAATAAATTTGAGTATTTGCTTTTAACTTCTGAGAAAAAGAATAAAAGTGGTTATTCTATAGATCTTCTAGCAAGAGATGTAGTAGGAAAAGTTATTGTAATAGATAGTTTAGAAAATAAATTATCAGAAGTAAAAAATATGGCACAGTATAAAAAAATAGATTATATTGTCCTTAAAGAGAATACAGAGATGAAATTTGGAAAGAGTTCTATTTATTATTATAATAAAAAAGTTAGAGTAAAGAATAAGAATTCTGAATTTGAAGTTGAGGTAGATAATTAATGAAAAATGTCTATGTAATATATGGCGAAAATTTTGAAGCCATTAATGATTATGAAAAAAATATAGCAAAAAAGTATTTGAAAGAACTTGATGAGTTTAACTATATAAAAATAAATATGCATGAAAATACATTGGAGTCTTTAGTGTATGAATGTAGAAGTAGTGGTTTATTTGGGAATGAAAAAGTAGTAGTTGCAGAAAATTGTAATTTTCTACTTGCTAAACCTAAGAAGATTAAAGTAGAACACAATGTGGATACATTAATAAGTTATTTGGATAATATTAGTGAAGAAGTCGTATTGATTTTAAAGATTTCTGAAAAGATTGATAGTAGAAAAAAACTTATAAAAAAAATTAAAGAAGTGGGAGAAGTTAAGGAGTTTTCTAATTTTAATGAAAAGGAAATAGCTAGCTATATAGTGAAAACTGTTACTGATGCTAATTTGAAAATTTCAAGAGATGATGCAGAATTTCTTGTGAATTATACACGATTAGATTTTGCTAATATAAAAAAAGAATTAGAAAAACTACTTCTTTATTGTGATGAGAAGAAAGTAATTACTAGAGAAGACATCGAATTACTAGCGACAAGAAGTTTAGAATATGATGTTTTTAGTTTAACTAACGAATTATTCGGGAAAAATTATTTGAAATTAAGAGTAGTCTATAATTCGTTGGTATTAAAAAAAGAAGAACCAATCTTCTTGTTATCATTAATAAGTGGTCAGTTAAGAATGTACTATAAGGTAAAAGTGCTTTTAAATGAACACTATTCACAAAAAGATATAGCTAAAGAATTAGGAGTTCATCCATATAGAGTACAACTAGCGGCACAAGGTATTAGAAATTATAGTGTAGACAAAATTATGAAGACATTAATTTTAGCTGCTGATTATGATAAGTTATTGAAATCTTCATATATGGATAAATATTTGATATTAGATTTATTCATTAATAAACTAATTGAGGAACTAAAATAGCATTTGTTTTTGTAATCCTATACTAATTATACTAAAATAAGAATAATTATGTTGCAGAGGAGATTTTGGTGGATAATAAAAAAAATATAATACATGTTGGAGCTTTGTTATTTATATTAAATGGTATTACCTATGTAGTAGGTGAATTTATTGCAGCTCTAGGAACTGGTTTTCCTTTGGGGGAAGTATATTCAAAGCACTTTATTAGTTCATTAGGAGTCTATCAGCATCTAGTAGTTGACGGGGTTCCAAATGGATTTTCAAGATTAGCTATTCTTATGAATATTGATTTTATAGCAACGGGAGTTGGTTTTTTCATTGCATATTACTTACTAGTATTTGAAAAACTAAAAATAAGAAGGTTTGGTTTTCTGTTTATAATAACTCCGTTAGTCTTTGCTATTGGAAGTGTCTTGGTGGGATTATATCAAGGTGGTGTTCCTAGTGAAGATGGACTCCATGGTTTAGGTGCGAGATTATCGTTTTTAGGTGGGAATTTTACCGCTTTATTAAGTGGAGTAGCATTATTTAAAGAAAATAAAAAATACGGTGTTGTTTCTATATTGTTAGGGATTATAGGTTTAGTTAGTGCAGGATTTATGAATAATGCAATTAATAATAGTCTTTCAGAAGTTGTAGCTATTTATGAAAGAATGACTGTTTATCCAATAACAATATGGCAATTAATAACGGGTATTGTGTTTTTAAAGAAGAGGTATTAAGTAAAAGATTATTTGAATCAGATTCAAATAATCTTTTTATTTCAAATAATTAGAAAGCCTTAATCAAAAAATATTCAGAAAAAAACAAAAAATTCAGATAAATCAGTTTATTATATGTAAACATAATGTTATAATAGTAATGTTGAAAAGAAATTAATAAAATGAGGTATTATTTAATGAAGAAAATTGAAACTAAATTAGCTCAATTAGGAAATAGAAAAGACAAAGCAACGGGTGCGATTGTAACACCGATATATTTATCTACAGCATATGCTCATCCTGGACTAGGTGAGAGTACAGGTTATGATTACACAAGAACGAAAAATCCTACTCGTACAATTTTAGAAGAGGGATTATGTGAACTTGAAGAAGGGTGTCGTGCGATAGCAACGAGTTCAGGTATGAGTGCAATCCAATTAGTCTTTGAATTATTTGAATTAAATAGTGAATTTCTTGTTTCTAGAGATTTATATGGTGGAAGTTTTAGATATTTTGATGAACTTGAACGTAAAGGTGCACAGAAATTCATCTATTTCACTGACGAGGAAGATCTTGAAGTAAAAATTACAGAAAATACTAAAGCTGTATTTATAGAAACACCAACTAATCCATTAATGCAAGAAGTTGACATAGAAAAAGTTGCGAAAATTTCTAAAGAAAAGAATGCATTATTGATTGTTGATAATACTTTATTAACGCCGTTAAGACAAAAGCCATTAACTATGGGTGCTGATATTGTTGTTCACTCAGCTACAAAATATTTAACAGGTCATAACGATATTTTAGCTGGAGCAGTAATTACAAATGATGAACAAATTGGAGAGAGATTAGCATGGATTTCTAATACTACAGGTGCGGTGTTGTCTGCGTTTGATAGTTGGTTATTCGTTAGAAGTTTAAAAACTTTACCATTAAGATTTAATCAGCAAGAAAAAAATGCAATGAAATTAGCAGAAGAGTTGGAAAAGAATCCAAATGTTAAAGAAGTTCTATATCCGAAAAAAGGAGCTATGTTAAGTTTTAAACTTCATGATGCTTCTAAAATTGATAAATTTTTACGTTCGTTAAAAGTAGCAACTTTCGCTGAAAGTTTAGGAGGAGTAGAAACATTAGTTACTTATCCTACAACACAAACACATTTCGATATTCCAGAAGAGTTACGTCTTTCTTATGGTCTTACACCAGATTTATTAAGGATATCTGTAGGTGTTGAAGATATTGAAGATTTACTAGAAGATTTTGCACAAGCTTTAGAAGTATAGAGGACAGAAACAATGAGTAGAGTAGAAGAATTTGTAAATAAGTATTACGTTGAAAGAAGAAATACAAATAGTTTAAAATGGGATGCTTTAGAGGAGAGATTTGGAGATAAAGATCTTCTTGCTATGTGGGTAGCTGATATGGAATTTAAAACACCAGATAGTATAAGAAAAGCATTAATTGAGCGTGTTAACCATGGGGTTTTCGGTTATACTAAGTTACCTGAAAGTTATTATGATCAATATAAAAAATGGCACAAACAAAAATATGATATCAATGTAGAAAAACAATGGATAAGATTTGCTCCTGGTATTGTTCAAGCAATTTTGTGGGTAATTCATGCATACACGAAAAAAGACGATTCAGTTATAATTATGCCACCTGTATATTATCCATTTGCTAATTCTATTAGAAATAGTGGTAGAAAACTAGTTGAATCGCCGTTACTTGAGGAAAATGGTGAGTTTATAATAGATTTTGCTACATTCGAAAAAGAGATTCGTGATAACAATGTAAGATTATATATTCACTGTTCACCTCATAATCCAGTAGGTAGAGTTTGGACATTAGAAGAACAAAAACGTGTTTTTGAAATTTGTGAAAAATATGATGTTCTAGTATTATCTGATGAAATTCATCAAGACTTCACATATGATAATCATAAACAAATTTCAGCGTTAGCGTTAGAAGATGGAAAGTATAATCATCGGCTTATTGTAGCTAACTCAGGTTCAAAAACATTCAATCTTGCATCATTAGTTCATGCAACTATATTAATTCCTGATGATGCTGTAAGAAAAGTCTTTGATGCGTATAAAAAAGAGAACTTAGAAGCGGAACCAAGTCTATTAGGACAAATTGCTTTAGAAGCAGGATATAGAGAAGGTCATGAATGGCTTGAGGGATTGAAGGAAACCGTACAGTATAATTACAATCTACTTCGTGAAACTCTAGCAGAAAAAGTACCTGAAATTAAAGTTTATCCACTAGAAGGAACGTATTTAGCATTTGTTAATTTAGAGAAAGTTCTAAATGGGAAAACAACAAAAGAATTCATACAAGATGAGTGTGGTTTAGCGATTGATTTTGGCCACTGGTTTGGTAAAGGTTACAACAAGTATATTAGGATAAATCTAGCGACTAGTCCAGATAATGTAAAAGAGGCTATTGATAGAATTATTAAAAATTGTAACTAGTAGAATAAAAAAAGAAGGAAGAGCTTAGAGAGGATTTCTAGGTTCTTCCTTTTATTCCAATAAAAAACTACTCAGAAGTCTGAGTAGTTAATAAAATTATTTAGCTAGGTTTGATTTATATCTAGCAGCTGCGTTTTTATGGATTAAGTTAGTTTTAGCAGCTTTATCGATTTTTTTGTAAGCAAGGTTTACTAACTCTGCAGCGTTAGCAGCACCTTCAGATTTAGCTACTTTAGCTTTTTTAATAGCTGTACGCATTTCAGATTTTTTAGCTGTGTTAGCAGCATTAGTTTTAGCATCTTTTCTTACGCTTAATACTGATGATTTAATGTTTGGCATTCGATTCACCTCCTGGTCCTTATTTTTATTACTAAGAAATATTAATTAATATTCTTAATTACAATGAATTAAGTGTTGTTAGATACAACTACCTCATTTTATCATATTAAAATTGTAAATGCAAGGTATTTTTAGAATTTTTTTGGTAATACTTTATTTTTTATATTTTTTTTAGATTTTTGTTGACTAATAGCTATAATATGTGTTAGTATATATGACGTTGATATTTAATTTTACATAGGTAAGGTTATTTGTCTTCTGACTTTATTATAATAAAAGATGTTTGAGAGATCCATCTATAAAAAAAACCTGAAGTACTGGTTTCTCAAATCAGTACTTCTTTCTTTTCTCTTGAACAAGATAAGGAGATATAAATGAGAAATAATACAGTTAAAGTATTAACTATTCAAGCATTAATAGCAGCTATCTATGTTGTTTTAACAGTTGCTATCGCGCCATTTTCATACGGTGCTATTCAATTACGTATAAGTGAGTCTTTATCACAATTAGTGGTATTTAGTAAAAAATATTGGTTCCCTATAACTTTAGGTGTTGCAATAGCAAATATTTTTAGTCCACTTGGTATAGTAGATGTGTTCTTTGGAACATTAGGAACAGGTTTAGCGTTAGCTATCAGTGTTTTTGTATTCAAATTTGTGAAAAATAGAATCGCCAGACACATCCTTAATATTGTTATCTACTTAGTGGTTTGTATGCCAATTATTGCATATGAAATTGCTATTTTTAGTGGTGAAAACTCTGCAAGAGTACCATTCGAATTTGAAGCATTTACAGCAATTTATGGATCACTTTTATTATCACAAGTTGTTGTAATGGTAATCGGTATTGTTATTACAGAAGCCTTAAATAAAGCTATTAATCTTAAAAAAGTATTTGAATAATATTCATAAAAAATCGTTAAGAAATTTCCTTAGCGATTTTTTTATTTTAGTATTGACTCTAACGTAACGTGATAGTGTATAATAAATTTATCACTAGTGAAATATTATAAGGTATAGAGGAATTAATATGAGAATAAATGAAGTCGCAAAGCTTACAGGAGTGAGTGCAAGAACACTGCAATATTATGATGAAATAGGATTATTAATTCCAGAAAAGTTAAATAATGGGTATAGAGATTATTCAGATGAGAATTTAGATAAACTTCAAAAGATTCTATTTTATAGATTTCTAAAGTTTAAGTTAAATGATATAAAAGAATTACTTGATGGAGATATTGATAGTTTAAAAATACTTGAACAGCAACGTGAATTAATTTTAAAAGAAAAAGAGAAGTTTGAAATAATTCTTTATAATATAGAAAAAACAATAAAAACACATAAAGGAGAACAAACGATGACTGTAGAAGAAAAATTTAATGGATTTAAAAAAGAGGACTTAAATAAGTATGAAGATCAAGCTATAGAAAAATATGGAAAAGAAACAATCGAAGAATCGAAAAAAAGACAGAGTGGTAAAGAAGATATTGTTGCTGAGAAATTTAATAGTGTTTTTCGTTCAATGGCTGAATATAAACAAGATGGATTAAATATAGAAGAAAAAGAAGTTCAATCTAAAGTAGAAGATTTATATAACTATATGAATAAGTATGCATTTGATTGTAGTGTTGAAGTATTCTCGTATATAGGAAAGGGATATTCTCAAAATCCAGAATTTAAGAATAATATAGATAAATTTGGAGAAGGGATAGCTGAGTATATTTCTAAAGCTATAGAAATATTTTGTAATGATAGATTAAACAAATAATATTGTAAAAACTATTTTAAAAAGAGTTTGAATTTTTTTTAAAAAACTATTGACAAATGAAAATTTATATATTAGAATAATTAAGTCAGTTGAAAATGTACCGTAGACAGTAGGGGGAGAAATCCTTAATTAACCTACCGAGGACAAAATTCGAAAAGAAACTTATGTGCCTTTTTGTATGTTCTCGCATGCAAGAAGGTTTTTTAATGGTACTGAAATTGATAAATCTACTTAGGAGGAAGTTCAATGTCAAAAGCTATTGAGAGAAAACAAGAGTTAGTAAATCAAATCGCAGAAGAAATTAAAGCAAGTTCTTCAGTTGTTATTGCTGACTACCGTGGATTAAACGTTGCGGAAGTAACAGAATTACGTAACAACATGCGTAACGAAGGTTTAACTTTTAAAGTTTATAAAAACTCATTAGTTCGTCGTGCGATGGAGCAAGCAGGAATTGAAGGATTAGACGAAGTTCTAACTGGACCAAATGCTTTTGCTTTCTCAACAGACGATGCTGTAGCTCCTGCTAGAGTTTTAAACGATTTCGCTAAAGAACACGAAAACTTAGAACTAAAAGCTGGTGTTATAGAAGGAAAAGTTGCAGATCAAGCTGAAATTAAAGCTATCGCTACATTACCAAGTCGCGAAGGATTACTTTCAATGTTACTATCTGTATTAACAGCGCCAATGCGCAATACTGCTTTAGCTGTTAAAGCTGTTGCAGACCAAAAAGCTGAACAAGAAGCTTAATAAATAAAAAATATATTAAAATACATAATTTAAAAATCGGAGGAAATTTATAATGACTAAAGAACAAATTTTAGACGCTATCAAAGAAATGTCAGTTTTAGAATTAAACGACTTAGTAAAAGCAATTGAAGAAGAATTCGGAGTAACTGCTGCTGCACCTGTAGCTGTAGTTGGTGGAGCTGCTGCTGGAGCTGCTGAAGAAAAAACTGAATTTGACGTAGTTTTAGCTAACGCTGGAGACTCAAAAATTAAAGTAATCAAAGTTGTTCGTGAAATCACTGGAGACGGACTAAAAGAAGCTAAAGAAAAAGTTGATGGTGCGCCAGCAACACTTAAAGAAGGAGTTTCTAAAGAAGAAGCTGAAGAAATCAAAGCTAAATTAGAAGAAGTTGGAGCAACTGTAGAAGTTAAATAATTTCTATTCTAAGTAGATAAAAAGATAGATGTAAATAAACAATAATATTCTATTTGAGAATATTTGATACGATGATAATAACAAAAATAGTATATCTCAAGTGTCTAGCTATGGGATATACTATTTTCTTTCATTTTAAGAGGTGTCTTTATTATGGAACATTATTATACAAATAATCCGACGACGGAAAGTCGTGAAAAAATTATCAACTCAACAATAGCGAATGAGAATTTGAAATTTTATACAGATAATGGAGTATTTTCTAAAGAGAGTGTAGATTTCGGGACTAAAACAATGTTAGAAAGTTTCACTACAGTTAAAGAAAATGCTAAGGTTGCGGATATTGGATGCGGCTATGGAGTTATATCTATATTCCTAGCGAAAAAATACCCGACATTTAAGTTTACTATGGTAGATGTGAACAATAGAGTATTAGAATTATCTAAAAAAAATATTGAACTTAATAAAATAGAAAATGAAGTAGAAGTACTAGAAAGTAGTTCCTTTGACAATGTTGAAGGAAACTTTGATATAGTTTTAACAAACCCACCTATAAGAGCAGGGAAAAAAATTGTACATAAAATAATGACAGATGGTTATGAACATCTTAATGCTCAAGGTGAGCTTTGGGTGGTTATACAAAAAAAACAAGGAATGGCTAGTTGTAAAAAATTATTAGAAGATACATTTTCAAGGGTAGAAGTAGTAACGAAAAATAAAGGTTACTATATCTTGAAAGCCGTAAAATAATTGACAACTTGCTATGACTATGATAAAATGATATATTGCAAGTAATTCTATTTTCTTTTAGATAGAATTGCCAAAATTATATAAGTAAGTAAGAGAAAATGTATATATTTTCTTTTTAGTTTTTAAGAGAAAAGCTGAGAGGTGACACAGTTGCAAAAAGTTAAATTTGGTAAGCACAGACAAAGACGTAGCTATGCTAGAATATCAGAGGTAATTGATTTACCGGACTTAATTGAAATTCAAACATTATCTTATGATAAATTTTTAGAAACTGGTCTAAAAGATGTTTTTAAAGATGTATCACCAATAGAAGGTAATAATGATAAATTAAGTTTAGAATTTATCGACTATAAATTAGGAACTCCTAAATATGATGTCGATGAATCTAAAGAACGTGACGCTACATATTCAGCACCTTTAAGAGTGCGCGTACGTTTAATTAATAAAGAACGTGACGAAATTAAAGAACAAGAAGTATTTATGGGTGAATTACCGTTGATGACTGAAACTGGAACGTTTATCATCAATGGTGCAGAACGTGTAATTGTATCTCAATTAGTACGTTCGCCTTCTGTATATTTTACAGAAGATGACAAACTTAAAGTAAAAAATATTCCAAATGCCTATAAAACAACTGTTATTCCTAACAGAGGAGCTTGGTTGGAATTTGAAAAAGATATTAAAGGATTAGTTTATGCTCGTATTGACAGAACTAGAAAAATTCCTTTAACAACGCTTATAAGAGCGTTAGGTTTTGAATCTGACGAATCTATTATTAAATTATTCGGAGAAGATACAGAGCTATTAAACACATTAGAAAAAGATGAAAACCTAGATACAGGAACTGCGTTAAAAGTAATTTATGATAAATTACGTCCTGGAGAACCAGCTAACGTAGAAACTGCAAAAGCAACTTTACACGGTAGATTCTTCGATCCAAGAAGATATGACCTTGCTAAAGTAGGACGTTACAAATTAAATAACAAACTTCACGTTGGTGAACGTCTAGAAAACCAAATTCTAGTTGAACCAATCGTTGATACAGAAACAGGAGAAATTTTAGTAGAAAAAGGTACTAAATTAACACGTGAAATCATTGATGGAATTTATGAAGAATTAGGAACTACAGCTAACGTAGTTGAATTCGATATGAATGAAAGTCTTGATGGAAGCGATAGCCTAAAATTACAATTATTCAAAATTGTAAATCAAGTTAAAGTAGGTAATGATTTCGATATCGATGAATTAACTGATGATCAAGTATTACACGTAATTGGTAATGGAGCACCTAATAAAGATGTTCTAACATTAACAATTGCTGATATCGTAGCAAGTATTAACTACTACTTATTATTAATTAGAACTCGTAGAAATAACGACGGATTTGAATTTGAATTAATTGGACGTGTAGATGATATCGACCACCTTGGTAACCGTCGTCTACGTTGTATCGGTGAATTATTACAAAACCAAATTCGTGTAGGTATTTCTCGTATGGAACGTGTTGTGCGTGAACGTATGAGTATTCAAGATACAAATGAAATTACGCCACAACAACTAATTAACGTAAGACCAGTTACAGCAATTATCAAAGAATTCTTTGGAAGTTCTCAACTTTCACAATTCATGGACCAAGTAAACCCATTAAGTGAGCTTACTCACAAACGTCGTTTATCAGCACTTGGACCTGGTGGTTTAACAAGAGAACGCGCTGGAATGGAAGTACGTGACGTTCACTACTCACACTATGGTCGTATGTGTCCGATTGAAACACCAGAGGGGCCAAACATTGGTCTTATCAACTCACTTTCATCATTTGCTCGCATAAATGAATTTGGATTCATTATGACTCCATATAGAAAAGTTGAATTTGATGTAGAAGGTCGTCCATACGTAACTGAAAACGTACAATATTTAACAGCTGATCAAGAAGATAAATACGTAGTAGCACAATCAACTGCTAATGTTGATGAAAAAGGATACTTCGTAGATGAAGAAGTAGTATGTCGTTTCAGAGGAGATAACACAGTTAAACCTCGTGAAATGATGAACTTCATGGATGTATCACCTAAACAGGTAGTCTCTGCTGCCACTGCATGTATTCCGTTCTTAGAGAATGACGACTCTAACCGTGCCCTAATGGGAGCGAACATGCAACGTCAAGCAGTACCATTAATGATTACTGAAGCACCATTCGTTGGTACAGGTATGGAGCACCTAGCAGCACGTGACTCAGGAGCTGCGGTTATCGCTAAATACCCAGGTATCGTTGAATACGTAGATGGAGCGAAAATTAAAGTACGTCGTATTGAAACTCTAGAAAGTAAAGAAATTAAAGGTGACTTAGATACTTACGTAATTCACAAATTCGTACGTTCTAACCACTCTACAGCTTATAACCAAAAACCAATCGTTAAAGTTGGTGATAGAGTAGAGCCTAAAGATATCCTTGCAGATGGACCATCTATGGATAAAGGAGAATTAGCTTTAGGTAAGAACCTTGTAGTAGCATTCGTAAACTGGGATGGATATAACTATGAGGATGCTGTTATTATGAGCGAACGTCTTGTAAAAGATGATGTTTATACTTCTATTCACGTAGAAGAGTATGAAACAGATGCTCGTGATACAAAACTTGGGCCAGAAGAAATTACTCGTGAGATTCCAAACGTAGGTGAAAATGCACTTAGAAACTTAGATGCACGAGGAATCATTCGTATTGGTGCTGAAGTTAAAGATGGAGATATCTTAGTAGGTAAAGTTACACCGAAAGGATTAACTGAACAAACTCCAGAAGAAAAATTATTATATGCTATCTTTGGAGCTAAATCTAAAGAAGTACGTGATACTTCATTACGTGTACCGCATGGTGCTGATGGAGTAGTTGCTGATGTTAAAATCTTTAAACGTGAAGATGGTGCAGAATTACCTAACGGTGTAAATGAACTTGTACGTGTATTTATCGTCCAAAAACGTAAAATCCGTGTAGGGGATAAAATGGCAGGTCGTCACGGTAACAAAGGGGTTATCTCAAATATCTTACCAGAAGAAGATATGCCTTACCTACCAGATGGTACACCAGTTGACGTAATGTTAAACCCGCTAGGGGTTCCATCTCGTATGAACATTGGACAAGTGTTAGAGCTACACTTAGGTATGGCTGCTAAACAACTAGGAATCCACGTAGCTACACCAGTATTCGATGGTGCTAGTGATGAAGATGTATGGTCTACAGTTGCTGAAGCTGGAATGGCTAAAGATGCTAAGACAGTTCTTTATGATGGACGTACAGGTGAACCATTCGACAGCCGTGTATCTGTAGGGGTAATGTACATGATTAAACTTGCACACATGGTTGATGATAAACTTCACGCTCGTTCAATTGGACCATACTCATTAGTAACTCAACAGCCACTTGGAGGTAAAGCTCAATTTGGTGGACAAAGATTTGGTGAGATGGAGGTATGGGCACTTGAAGCTTACGGTGCTGCATATACTCTTCAAGAGATCTTAACATACAAATCAGATGATACTAATGGTCGTGTTAAAACATATGAAGCTATCGTTAAAGGTGAAAATATTCCACGTCCAGGAGTTCCTGAATCATTCCGAGTACTTATGAAAGAACTTCAAGCATTAGGTATGGACTTCAGAGTAATGGATAATGAAGATAACGAAGTAGATATGGGTGATATCGATTTAGGAGATACAATTGATTTCCATGATGGACACAACCATGATCACGATGAAGAAAATTCAGAAGAAGCAACAGAAAAAGCTGCAGCTTCAAATGAAGATGCTGAAGAAGGATATCAAAGTTTAGCTAACTTAATTTTATCTGATACAGATGAATATGAAGATGTTGAAGATGAAGAAGATAGCGAGGAAGAAACTTCAGGATATCAAGCATTAGCAAGTCTTTTAATGTCAGATACTGATGAGTATGAAGACGTAGAAGATGATACAGATGAAGAATAATATAAATTTTACAATTAATCACAAAGAACTATTCAAGGCTTTTATACAAAAAAATAAAGGAGGTATGCTCCTTGATAGACGTAAATAATTTTGCATATATGAAAATTAGTTTAGCTTCTCCTGAAAAAATAAGAAGTTGGTCTTATGGAGAGGTTAAAAAACCTGAAACTATTAACTATAGAACTTTAAAACCAGAAAATGATGGACTATTCTGTGAAAGAATCTTTGGTCCAACAAAAGACTGGGAATGTGCTTGTGGAAAGTACAAACGAGTTAGATATAAAAACATTAAATGTGATAAATGTGGAGTTGACGTAACTTTAGCTAAAGTGCGTCGTGAAAGAATGGGGCACTTAGAATTAGCTGCCCCAGTCAGCCACATTTGGTATTTTAAAGGTATTCCAAGTAGAATGGGACTTCTACTTGACCTTAGTCCAAGACAATTAGAAGAAGTAATTTACTTTGCTTCTTATATTGTTATTGATCCAGGTGAAACTGACTTCATGAAAAAACAAATCGTTTCAGAACGTGAAGTACGTGAAGCACGTAGCACATTTGGAGCAAACTCTTTCGTAGCTAAAATGGGAGCTGAAGCTATTCGCGATCTATTAGCTGAGTTAGATATCGAAAAAGAACTTAAAGACCTTAAAAACGAACTTAAAGAATTAAGTGAAAGCAACTATAAATCAGGTCAAAAAGTTGTAAAAATCATCAAACGTGTTGAAGTATTTGAAGCATTTAAACACTCTGGTAATAAACCAGAATGGATGATTATGACTGTACTACCAGTTATCCCACCTGAATTAAGACCTATGGTTCAATTAGATGGTGGACGTTTTGCAACAAGTGACTTAAACGATTTGTATAGACGTGTTATTAACCGTAACAATCGTCTGAAAAAACTTATCGAACTTAAAGCACCAGGACTAATTGTACAAAACGAAAAACGTATGCTACAAGAAGCAGTTGATGCATTAATCGATAACGGACGTCGTGGTCGTCCTGTAACAGGTCCTGGAAACAGAACATTAAAATCATTATCTAATATGCTAAAAGGTAAACATGGTCGTTTCCGTCAAAACTTATTAGGAAAACGTGTTGACTACTCTGGACGTTCAGTAATCGTAGTTGGTCCAAACCTAAAAATGTACCAATGTGGATTACCTAAAGAAATGGCACTTGAATTATTCAAACCATTCGTAATGCGTGAATTAGTTAAACGTGAGTTAGCTAATAACATTAAAAATGCTAAAAACCAAATCGAAAGAATGGAAGATCATGTATGGGATATCTTAGAAGATATTATTCGTGAGCACCCAGTATTACTTAACCGTGCCCCGACTCTTCACAGACTAGGTATCCAAGCGTTTGAACCAATCTTAGTAGAAGGACGTGCAATTCGTCTGCACCCTCTTGTTACAACTGCGTTTAACGCCGACTTCGATGGTGACCAAATGGCCGTTCACGTACCTTTATCAAAAGAAGCACAAGCAGAAGCACGTATGTTAATGCTAGCTGCTCAAAACATTCTTAACCCTAAAGATGGTAAACCAGTAGTTACTCCATCTCAGGATATGGTATTAGGTAACTACTACCTAACACTTGAAAGACCTGGAGCAGTAGGGGAAGGTATGATATTTAAAGATGCTGATGAAGCAAGAATTGCATACCAAAATGGATATATTCACCTTCATACTCGTGTTGGTATCGCAGCTAAATCATTCGAGAATCCAACATTCACAGAAGAACAAAATAAAAAATTACTTGTTACTACAATTGGTAAAGTAATATTTAACGACATATTACCAGAAGGGTTCCCATATCTAAATGAGCCTACTAAGGACAATTTAGAGACAGCGACTCCTGACAAATATTTCGTATCAACATCTGATTTATCAGAAGGTGGATTAAAAGCTTATATAGCTGAAAAAGAAGCTGTAACACCATTCAAAAAAGGATTCTTATCAAAAATCATTTCTGAAATCTTTAATAGATTCCACATTACTGAAACATCTATGATGTTAGACAGAATGAAAGATTTAGGATTTAAATACTCTTCAAGAGCTGGTATTACAGTAGGGGTAAGTGACGTATTCGTCCTACCTAACAAGTATGAAATCTTAGCAGACTCACAAGCTAATGTTGATAAAATCACAACATTATACAGACGTGGTCTATTAACTGAAGAAGAAAGATATCAAAATGTTATCGCTCAATGGGCAAAAGCAAAAGATATCATCCAAGATCAACTTATGGACTCTCTTCCAGCTACTAACCCAATCTATATGATGAGTGACTCTGGAGCCCGTGGTAACGCATCTAACTTTACTCAGTTAGCCGGAATGCGTGGTCTGATGGCATCTCCATCAGGACGTATCATGGAAATGCCTGTACGTTCATCATTTAAAGAAGGATTAACAGTATTAGAGTTCTTCATCTCTTCTCATGGTGCGCGTAAAGGTCTTGCCGATACTGCACTTAAGACAGCCGACTCAGGTTACTTAACTCGTCGTCTTGTAGACGTTGCACAAGATGTTATCGTTCGTGAAAACGACTGTGGTACATCTCGTGGATTAAGAGTTGCAGCACTTAAAAATGGAACAGATGAAATCGAAAGCTTACAAGAACGTCTTGAAGGTAGATACAGTAAAGAAACTGTTATTCACCCAGAGACAGGTAAAGTTATCGTTGAAGATGGTCAATTAATTACTTTAGATACAGCTAAAGAAATTGAAGCAGCTGGAATCGAAAGTGTTGTAATCAGATCAGCATTTACATGTAACTCTCGCCACGGAGTTTGTGAAAAATGTTATGGTAAAAACTTAGCTACAGGTGAAAAAGTAGAAGTTGGGGAAGCAGTTGGTACAATTGCCGCTCAATCTATCGGAGAGCCTGGTACACAGCTTACAATGCGTACGTTCCACACAGGTGGAGTTGCCGGTGCCGATATTACTCAAGGTTTACCTCGTATTCAAGAGTTATTTGAAGCGCGTAATCCAAAAGGTAAAGCATTAATCTCAGAAGTAGATGGAACAGTTACAAAAGTTGAAATCGATAATAATCACGTACGTAGAATTTACGTATTAAGTGAAATCGGTGAAGAAAGAGAATATCAAGACTATGGTGCAAGCCGTATGTTAGTTAAAGAAGACGACAAAGTTAAACGTGGTCAAGCTTTAACAGAAGGGTCTATTGAACCAAAAGAATTATTATCAATTGCTGGTTTAGAAGCAGTACAAAGTTACTTATTAACTGAGGTACAAAAAGTTTACCGTATGCAAGGGGTAGAAATCAGTGATAAACACGTTGAGGTTATGGTACGTCAAATGTTAAGAAAAGTACGTGTAATCAATGCTGGAGACACTGATTTACTTCCAGGTTCATTAGTTGATATTCACAAATTTACAGATGAAAACAAAAAAATCCTTGCGGTACGTGGAAACATGGCTACGGCTAAGCCTGTAATCCTAGGTATCACTAAAGCATCATTAGAAACTGAAAGTTTCTTATCTGCAGCTTCATTCCAAGAAACTACTCGTGTTCTTACAGATGCAGCGGTTAAAGGAAAAGTTGATAGACTTATGGGACTTAAAGAGAACGTTATTATTGGTAAGCTAATTCCAGCAGGAACAGGAATGCCAAGATATAATGATGTAGATATCAAAGTTGAAAATGAACTTGAATTAGAAATGGATAACGAATTAAGTAGACCAATTGAAGAAGAATTACACGAAGAATTAGGATCTATTTAATTTAGAACATAGAAAAGTTAATAGGAATATAAAAAAATATTATATTCCTATTGACAAATCTATAAAAAGTATGTAAAATAGATAATGTTGAATACAAAAGTAGAAGCACCCGTTTCTCACCTGCCAATATTGATTGTTCAGGTTTATGTAGATGAAATGTAGAATTTTATGCTGGGTGTTTTGCACTCAGTTTTTTTTAATGCTTTTAGTATTTAATGAAATTTATAAATAGGAGGTGCTGATCATTAGTAAAGATACTGCACAAGTAAATGAAGGTATTAAAGCGAAAGAGTTTCTTTTAATTAGCCAAAATGGAGAACAATTAGGAGTTAAAACTAAAGCAGAAGCGATGCAAATTGCAGAGCGTATGAACTTAGATGTTGTTCTAGTAGCTCCAAATGCTAAAACACCAGTTGCGAAAATTATGAACTACGGTAAGTTCAAATTTGAACAACAGAAGAAAGAAAAAGAAGCACGTAAGAAACAAAAAATCGTAACAACAAAAGAGATAAGATTATCTCCAACAATTGAAAAACACGATTTTGAAACTAAGTTGAAAAATGCACGTAAATTCTTAGCAAAAGAAGACAAAGTTAAAGTTTCTATTCGTTTTAAAGGGAGAGCAATCACCCACAAAGAAATTGGACAGAAAGTTTTAGAAAACTTTTCTAACGAAGCTAGCGATATAGCTACTGTCGAACAAAAACCTAAAATGGAAGGTCGCAGTATGTTCTTAGTTCTAGCACCAAAAAAAGAGAAATAAAGGTTTAATATAGGAGGAATTTGATAATGCCAAAAATGAAATCTCACCGTGGTTTAGCAAAACGTGTGAAAAAAACAGCTAGCGGTAAATTAAAACGTAGCCGTGCTTATACTTCTCACTGGTTTTCAAGAAAAACTACTAAACAAAAACGTCACTTACGTAAAGCTTCATTAGTATCTCGTGGTGATTACAAACGTATTAGAACTTTATTAGTTAAATAATATTAAAGAAGATTAATTATAGCGTAAATACTTATTTAAGTTATACATAAGGAGGAATTAGATATGCCACGTGTTAAAGGTGGAACTGTGACTCGTCGTCGCCGTAAAAAAGTTTTAAAACTAGCTAAAGGATATTTTGGTTCAAAACATACATTATTCAAAGTTGCTAAGCAACAAGTAATGAAATCAGGAATGTATGCTTTCAGAGACCGTCGTCAAACAAAACGTAACTTCAGAAGATTATGGATCGTTCGTATTAATGCAGCTGCAAGATTAAATGGTTTATCTTACAGCCGTCTAATGAACGGACTTAAAGTTGCTGGAATCGATATTAACAGAAAAATGTTATCAGAAATCGCTATTCACGACGCAGCAGCATTCACAAGCATTTGTGAACAAGCCAAAGCAGCTTTAGCTAAATAATTAGAAATAATTAAAAAGTTACTTGCATAATTTTGCAGGTAACTTTTTTATTTTTTTTATAGAAATATAGATTGATTAAACTAGTAAGTTAAAAAATGATAAAAAATTAGTTTTAATTATTAGAATTGACCCAAATTCCTAAATTTAATAAAGTTCACTTGAGAACTCATAGTGATAGTGGTTTATTGATACCTAAATTCGCTTTATAAAAGCTTTTTAGATATCTAATAAACTGTGTGTGGGTGACTCTACAAAATCTTGTTTCTCCGAAATCGCGATTTTTCAGTCACTCCCTTTTTATAATAAAACATCATAGAGAGTCATAATAGGCTCTTTAAGGTGTTTTATTGATTAATATACTATTTTTCTAGGATTATTTAATCTATGAAGCTTTGCTTGAGCAATTTCATTGTATACTTCTTCACGTCTTTTTTCATATAATAAAATAGCCCATGTATACCATAATAAATCACAAAACTGTAAAAATACATCTAGTTTCTTATAATTACATTCTTTATTACTAAAATACGCTTTTAAGAAGGTAATTGTTTCCTCGTAGTTTAAATCATTTTCTGATATAAAACTCGCTATATCGAAGTAATAATCATTATATCCTGCATATTCAAAATCTATTAAATATAATTTATCTCTTGAAAATAAGAAATTACCTTCAACTAAGTCATTGTGACATAATCTATCAGGTTTATAGAACTTTTTAAAGTCATCTATAATGTGCAAGTATTGATCAAAAATATTCTTTTTTTCATCTATTTGGTTATAATAATTATAAAATTGTTTAACAGGATCAAATATATGCTCAGCTTGAAATTTTTTCGAATGAAAGTTATTAAGAAGTTTTCCTATTCTTATGATACTTGATAATTTTCTTTGTGAAATAAATGTTTTCGGATTAGGTTGAAATTCTGTAATTAGATTATCATTATTGAAGAATATTGGTTTAAGAAAGTAATCTTCATTAGCTAGAAGACTAATAGCTTCTCTTTCGTTATTTTTATTTACAATATTTGTAGAATCTTTAGAAGTTCTGTAGAAATATTTATTGTTGTTCGTTGTAATAATGTAATTCTTATTGGTGATTCCATAGCTTGTTTCTTCTATAGCGAGAATCTTTTCATTTAATATTTTTTCTAATTTTTCTAAACTATCCATAAGAATATCCTCCTTTTTTCTGAAATACATTTTATCTTTCCACTTTAATTATATAATAAAGACTTAAAAGTTTAAAGAAAAACGATTACATTGTAGGAGGCGACTCAAAAATCGTGATTTCGGAGAAACAAGATTTTGTTGAATAACTTTCCGCAGTGGGTTATTAGATATCTAAAAAACTTTTATAAAGTGAGTTTAGAAATCGATAAACCACTGCGTCTATGAGTTCTTATATTAACTTTGTTAAATTTTAGGACTTTTTGATCAGTCTCATTTTATATTAAAATACTATTTTTTTTTATAATATTGAGAAGAATATATTAAATACATTTTAGGAGTTTGAGGAGTATTTTTTATGTGAACTTAAATGTGTGCTAATCTTTAAAAATAGCTGGTATAAATAGATATTTTTAATTTAAATAGTGTAAATAAATGGTGTATTGTTGAAAAAAATCAAGAAATTTGATATAATTGTAATGTATAAAATATATTTATATACATAAAGTTTCATTTTTAAATATCATAGGAGGTGTGAAATGAAAGAAGTTTTTATTAATAGTGAGTATATTACATTAGCTCAATTCTTAAAATTAGAAGGATTTATAGGTTCAGGTGGAGAAGCTAAATACTTTTTACAAGATGTAGAAGTCGAGCTTAATGGAGAGTTAGAGAACAGACGAGGGAAAAAATTATATTCAAATGATGTAATAAAATTAGAAGGAAATGAATTTATAATAATTAATGAAAATTAAAAGTTTAAAATTATTGTACTTTCGAAATTATTTATCTACGAATATAAATGCACATCCCTCGCTTAATGTTTTGGTAGGAAACAACGCGAATGGAAAAACTAATATTATAGAGTCTATTTTTTGTTTAGCACTTGGGAAAAGCTACAGAACAAAAAGTGATAGTGAGTGTATTATGTTTGGAGAAACTGCCACGGCGATGTCGTGTGTAGTTAGTAAAAATAATAAGAATCTTGATATTATGTTAGGTATTAATAATAAAGGTAAAAGCGCTAAGATAGCAGGTGTTAAGAAAACTAAGTTAACTGATTTTGTTGGAGAGCTTAATGTTGTTTTATTTTCTCCTGAGGACTTGCAAATAGTTAAAGGATCTCCAGCTCTGCGCCGCGAGTTTATAAATAGAGAATTTTATCAGTTTTCACGTATTTATCATAAATATAACCTAATGTATCAACATCTTTTGAAACAACGTAATTCATATTTAAAAGATATGAGAAAAAATCCAAAAGATGAGATGGCTTTAACATACTTAGAAACTCTTACCTCACAACTTGCTAAAGTAGCATTGTATATTACGAAAGAAAGAGTGTCGTTTGTTCAAGATATTTCGAAGTTAACATATGAAAATATGTTAAATATTTCAAATGGACAAGAAACTTTAAAAATAAGATATAAAAGTTCTGTTCTAGAGGCATTGAATATTAAAGATACAGATGATGAGGCTTTTACTGAAGAAAACTTGACGAATGTCATTATGAGAAAATCTTTTGATGATATTATGCGTGGAAGTACAAAAATAGGACCACAGCATGATGATTTAGAATTTTATATAAATGACCTTGATGCTAAAATGTTTGCCTCACAAGGGCAACAAAGAAGCATAGTATTATCACTCAAACTCGCTGAAATTAATTATTTAAAAAATAAGACGGGGACTTATCCTGTCCTACTTTTGGATGATGTACTTAGTGAGTTAGATAAAAATAGACAACTGAAATTATTAGATGCAATTAATGAAAATGTACAAACATTCATTACGACACCTTCAATATCAGATATTAAAGAAGATTTATTGAAAAAAGCTAAAGTTTTCAAAATAGAAAGTGGAAACATTAGTGAAATAGTCTAGAAAATTTATTTATGAATTTACAAAAATGAAAGGAAAAATCATGGTAGAAAATAAAAAAACACAAGAATATAATGCCGATCAGATTCAGGTCCTTGAAGGATTAGAAGCTGTTAGGGTAAGACCAGGTATGTATATTGGTTCTACATCTAGTAAAGGTCTACACCATCTAGTATGGGAGATTGTAGATAACTCAATAGATGAAGCCTTAGCTGGATATTGTAATACAATAACAGTAGCAATTGAAGAAGGAAATTGGATAAGAGTGGAGGATAATGGTCGTGGGATTCCTGTAGATATTCAAGAACAAACAGGAAAACCAGCACTTGAAGTTATCCTTACAGTACTACATGCCGGTGGTAAATTTGGAGGCGGCGGATATAAGGTATCTGGTGGTCTTCATGGAGTTGGAGCCAGTGTAGTTAATGCTTTATCAACTAACTTAGAAGCATCTGTTCATCGTGATGGGAAAATTCACAGTATGAAATTTGAACGAGGAGATGTAGTTCAAGGTATTACTGTAGTAGGAGATACTGATAGAACTGGAACAACTATTCGTTTTAAAGCAGATCCAGAAATCTTCCAAGAAACGACAGTATATGAATACGATATTTTAAGAACACGTATTAGAGAACTTGCTTTCTTAAACAAAGGAATAACAATTATTCTTAAAGATGAAAGAGCAGGACAAGAAAAAGAAGAAACTTTCTGTTATGAAGGTGGATTATTAGAATATGTAGAGATGTTAAATGAGAATAAAGATGCTTTACATGAAGCTATCTATGTTCACGGTGAGATGGATGGTAAAGAAGTAGAAATCTCAATGCAATATAATACAGGATATTCAAACAATGTCTTAAGTTATGCAAATAACATTAATACTCATGAGGGTGGTACTCACGAAAGTGGATTTAAAACTGCACTTACAAGAATAATTAACTCTTATGGTAAAAAGAATAAACTTATTAAAGATAAAGAATCTTTAACAGGGGATGATGTTCGTGAAGGGCTTGTTGCGATTATCTCTATTAAACACCCAAACCCACAGTTTGAAGGACAAACAAAAACTAAACTAGGTAACTCAGAAATGAGTACTATTACTAACAAGCTATTCTCTGAAGAATTAGATAGATTCTTATTAGAAAATCCAAAAACAGCGAAAATAATCGTTGAAAAGGGACTTCAAGCATCACGTGCGAGAATCGCAGCGAAGAAAGCTCGTGAATCTACACGTCGTAAAAATGCTTTAGAATTTACAAACCTACCAGGGAAACTTGCAGACTGTTCAAGTAAAGATGCTGCTGAGTGTGAATTATTCCTAGTCGAAGGGGACTCTGCGGGAGGAAGTGCAAAACTTGGACGTAATAGTAAATTCCAAGCTATTTTACCGCTTAAAGGTAAAATTCTGAACGTAGAGAAAGTAAGAATTGATAAAGTATTAGCTAACGATGAAGTTCGTTCATTAATTACAGCTATTGGAATGGGTATTGGTGAAACATTAAACATCGATAAACTTCGTTATCACAAAATCGTTATTATGACCGATGCCGATGTCGATGGAAGTCACATTAGAACATTATTATTAACATTCTTCTTCAGATATATGAGAGAATTAATCGATGCAGGATATGTGTATATCGCTAGACCGCCTCTATATGGATTAAAAGTAGGTAAGAAAGAATTCTACTGCCATACAGAAGAAGAACTTAAACAAAATATTGAAGAACATGCTGGAGATAAAAAGTACACTGTTCAACGATACAAAGGTCTTGGAGAGATGAACGCAGAAGAACTATGGGATACAACAATGGATCCAGAACACCGTTTAATGTACCAAGTAAGTGTTGATGATGCTCAAAGAGCAGATGCTGCTTTTGATACATTAATGGGTGAAAAAGTAGAACCAAGACGTAAATTTATCGAAGATAATGCTCTAAATGTTATAAACTTAGACATTTAGTAAAGAAAGGATAGAACATGGAAGATAATAAAAATAATATTACCTTAAGAAACATAACGACTGAAATTGAAAATTCATTTTTAGATTATTCAATGAGTGTTATTGTATCACGTGCATTACCTGATGTACGTGACGGGTTAAAACCAGTTCATAGAAGAATACTATATGCTTTTAATGATTTAGGGTTAACATATGATAAACCTTACAAAAAAAGTGCCTTCGTTGTAGGGGAAGTTATGGCGAAGTATCACCCACATGGTGACTCTGCAACTTATGGAACAATTGTACGTTTAGCACAAGATTTCAATAGTAGATATCCTTTAGTAGATGGTCAAGGGAACTTCGGTTCTATTGATGGAGACGGTGCTGCTGCAATGCGTTATACTGAAGCTAGAATGAGTAAAATAGCTTCTGAGTTACTACGTGATATTAACAAAGATACTGTTGATATGCAAGATAACTATGATGGAACAAAACAAGAACCAAAAGTATTACCGGCAAGAATTCCAAACTTATTAGTTAATGGAAGTAGTGGTATTGCTGTAGGTATGGCGACTAATATTCCACCACATAACTTAGGTGAGGTTATCGATGGTGTAATCGCATTAGCAGATAACTCTGAAATAACAATTGCTGAATTAATGTCTAAAATTAAAGGACCTGACTTTCCAACAGGATCATTCTTATTAGGACGTAGTGGGATAGTTAAAGCATATACAACAGGACGTGGTTCTGTAATTATGCGTGGTAAAACTGAAATTGAACAGATGAAAAATGGTAAGGAAAGAATCGTTATTACAGAAATTCCTTATCAAGTAAATAAAGCGAAATTAGTTGAGAAAATTGCTGAACTAGCTCGTGATAAGAAAATTGAAGGTGTTACAGACCTTCGTGATGAAAGTAACTTAAAAGGTATCAGAATTGTAATTGAATTACGTCGTGATGTTAACAGTAACGTAATTTTAAACAATTTATACAAATTAACACCATTACAAAGTTCATTTGGTGTTAACATGATTGCTCTTGTAAATGGAGTACCTAAGTTATTAAATCTTAAAGAAGTACTTTATCACTACTTAGAGCACCAAAAAGAAGTAGTAGTAAGAAGAACTAAATTCGACCTAAAAAAAGCACAAGCTCGTGCCCACATATTAGAAGGTTTAAGAATTGCTTTAGATAATATCGATAGAATTATTAGCTTAATTCGTGGTTCTCAAACTGCTGAAGAAGCAAAAGCAGGACTGATTGATCAATTTGGATTAACTGAAATTCAAGCTCAAGCTATCCTAGATATGCGCTTGCAAAGACTTACAGGTTTAGAACGTGATAAGATTGAAGAAGAATATAGTAAACTTATGGAACTAATCGCTGATCTAGAAGATATTCTAGCTAAACCAGAACGTGTAATTCAAATCGTTAAAGATGAGTTATTAGAAGTTAAGGAGAAATTTGGAGACAAACGTCGTAGTGTAATTATTGAAGGACAAGTAGATCAAATCGAAAACGAAGATTTAATCGAAAAAGAACAAATCATAATTACTCTATCTCATAACCAATACATTAAACGTCTTGCTGCAAGTACTTATAAATCACAAGGTCGCGGTGGACGTGGAGTAAATGGAATGACTACAAATGATGAGGATAATGTAGCTTACATGCTAAGTTGTTCAACTCATGATCATATCTTATTCTTTACAGATAAAGGTAAAGTTTATACTCTTAAAGGTTACGAAATTAACCAAATGAGCCGTCAATCTAAAGGTATACCTATTATTAACTTATTAGAAATTGAAAAAGAAGAAAAAGTAAACTCTATTATTGCAATCTCTGATTTACAAGAAGAAGATACAAACTTAATATTCTCAACTAAGTATGGTATCATTAAGAAATCTAAATTAGGAGATTACGCAAGTATTCTTAAGAAAGGTAAGATTGCTCTTAAACTTGATGATGACGATTCATTAATTGATGTTCAAAGAATTACTGATGATCAAGATATTATGATTGTTACAGCGAATGGACAAGCAATCAGAATTAATGCTGAAAAAGTTCGTACAATGGGACGTGTAAGTCGAGGTGTTAAAGGTATAACACTTTCTCCAGATGACTACGTAGTAGGTATGGAAGTAGTTGATGAATCTAAGAAAATTTTAACAGTAACAGAAAATGGTATTGGTAAAATTTCTAAATCTACGGAATTCAATGTAATTAACCGTGGAGGAAAAGGCGTTAAAGTAGCAAAAGTCACTAAGAAAACAGGTAAAATTGTAGCGGTTAAATCAATCGCAGGAAATGAAGACTTAATGATTATGACTGACCAAGGAATAATTATAAGAATAGATGTTTCTACAATCAGTACACTTGGAAGAACTGCAACAGGTGTTAAAGTAATTAACCTTGTTGATGATCAAAAAGTGGCTACTGTAACACTGGCAGCCAAAGAAGAAAGCTATGAAGAAGAATAGAATTAAATAGATGAAAAAATAGGATAACTTTGTAAATGGATATTGTAAAAATACTATTTATAAAGTTTCCTTTTTTTATTATTTGAAAATGTAAAGTAACACGTAATATTTTTCCAAAAAAGATAAGATATAAAAATTATAATATACTGAAGTTTTAGAAAAAAGTTAAATCAAATAATTAGTTGCTGTAAAATAAGAACGATTTCAAGAGTAATTAGAAAAAGTTAGTAAAATAATTAAGAATATAAAAAAAATAGCTAAAATTCATTGTGTTATTGTGAAAAAAGTTTTATAATGGAATATGTAGTTAAAACTGATAAATATGCTTTATTAGTAAAAATCTTATCAAGGAGTAACTAAATGCAAAATACAAGATTAGAAAGCAATGTAAATGAAAATATTATACAAGAAGAGATTCAAATTCTTACAGAAATGCTATTAAAAGCAACAAAAAAAATGATTTCTGAAGAAACATTTGAAAAAATTGTAGAATTAAAAGCATTAGCTGATAAAAAAAATTACGACAAATTAAATCTTATTATAAAAGATTTAACGCAAGAAGAAATGGAAATTGTTGCAAATTTCTTTTCAATTTTACCATTATTAATTAATATAGCAGAAGATGTTGACTTGGCTTATGAAGTTAACTATAAAAATAATATAGGTGAATCATATGTAGGGAAATTGTCTGAGTCTATTAAAAATATTAAAGATAAAAATATCTTAGAAAATATCAATGTAGTACCGGTACTTACAGCTCACCCAACACAAGTTCAACGTAAAACAGTTCTTGATTTAACAGAAAAGCTACACACATTATTAAGAAAACACCGTGATGTGAAAAATGGTTTAATCAATGAAAGAAAATGGAAAAATGCAATCCAGAAACATATCGAAATATTAACGCAAAGTGATATTATTCGTGAGAAAAAATTAAAAGTAGCTAACGAAATCACAAATGTATTAGAATATTACAATCTATCATTTATTAAAGCAATTGCAAAATTAATGACTGAGTATAAATTATTATTAGAAGAAAATAATATAGAATTAAAAAATGAAACTCCAATAACAATGGGAATGTGGATTGGTGGAGACCGTGATGGAAATCCATTTGTAACTGCTGAAACATTAAATTTATCAGCTATGAAGCAATGTGAGCTTATTACAACGTATTATATTGAAAAGTTAAATAGTTTATATAGAACATTCTCAATGTCGTCTCATGTTACTAAAGGAAGTAAAGAATTAGAAGAATTAGCAAATCGTTCACGTGATACTTCTGAGTATAGAGAAAAAGAATTATACAGAAGAGCGTTATCACATATTAAAGATAAACTTGAAAACACTAGAGAGTATTTATTACAAGATAAAGAAGCTGAGGATAAATATCTTACAGCAGATGAGTTTATCGCTGATTTAACAATAATTGAAAAATCATTGTTAGAAAATAAAGGTGAAATCTTAATAACTGGAGAATTTGAAGAATTACTTAATGTTGTAAAAATCTTTGGATTCTATTTAGCAAGTATTGATATGCGTCAAGATTCAAGCGTCTATGAAGCATCAGTAGCCGAATTATTAAGTAGTGCTAATATTGAAAAAGATTACAGTTCACTTAGTGAAGAAGAAAAATGTGAACTTCTATTAAAACAACTAAAAGAAGATCCACGTCCACTAAGTATAAACGATGAAAATAAACAATCAGAAGAACTAAGAAAAGAATTAGCAATATTTAGAACAGCTAGAAAATTAAAAGACAAACTTGGTGATAATGTTATTAAACAAAACATTATTTCACACACAACAAGTGTCTCTGACTTATTAGAACTTGCAATTATGCTAAAAGAAGTAGGTTTAGTAGGAAGTGACTTTGCAAGATTACAACTTGTACCATTATTCGAAACAATCGAAGACTTAGAGAATTCATATGAAGTAATGGATAAATATTTAAGCCTAGATATCGTGAAAAAATGGGTAAGTGATAATAGAAGTTATCAAGAGATTATGTTAGGATATTCAGATAGTAACAAAGATGGTGGATATCTATCATCTGGCTGGTCACTGTACAAAGCGCAACAAGAACTATCATCATTAGGTGAAAAACATAATATTAAAGTTACTTTCTTCCATGGTCGTGGTGGTACTGTTGGTCGTGGTGGTGGACCAAGTTATGATGCGATTATTTCTCAACCTTTAGGAAGTGTCCAAGATAGAATTCGTCTTACAGAACAAGGTGAAATTATCGCAGCCAAATATGGAAACAGTGACGCGGCATACTATAACTTAGAAGCCTTATTCTCTGCCGTAATTCAAAGAATGAATGCTGATAAAATCAATACAGATATAAGAGATATACCTGAAATTCAAGTTATCATGGATGAAATAGTAGAAGATAGTTATAACAAGTATCGAGAATTAGTCTTTGAAAATCCTAATTTCTACAATTATTTCTTTGAAGCAACACCAATTAAAGAAATTTCAAGTTTAAACATTGGTTCACGTCCAGCATCTCGTAAAAAAATTACTGATATTGGTGGCTTAAGAGCAATTCCATGGGTATTCTCATGGTCACAAAGCAGAATCATGCTTCCTGGTTGGTATGGAGTAGGAACAGCATTTTCAAACTTTATAAACAAAGATAAAGGAAATATTGAAAAACTTCGTAAAATGTATAAAGGATGGCCATTCTTTACATCTCTACTTTCAAATGTAGACATGGTTATGTCAAAATCTGACATGGATATAGCTAAAGAGTATGCTAATCTATGTAAAGAAGAAGAAACTAAAAAGGTATATGAGGAAATCTTAAGAGAATGGAATTTAACAAAACAAGTAGTTTTAGAAATTTCAGAACATAAAGAGTTCCTAGAAGATAATACTTATTTAACTCGAAGTTTAGAAAATAGATTACAGTACTTTAATACATTAAATTTAATTCAATTAGAATTAATTAAACGTTCAAGAGAAGGTAAGTTACCTGAATCACAAATTAACACTATTCACATAACGATTAATGGAGTAGCTACAGGACTTAGAAACTCTGGATAATAGAAAATGGAGAGGCTGCCCCAAAAGCTCTAAATTAAAAAAAAGTGTATATGGTAATTCATAGACGCAGAGGTTTGTTGATATCTAAATTCGCTTTATAAAAGCTTTTTAGATATCTAATAAACTGTGCGGGAGTGATTCGATAAAATCTTATTTCTTAAGAAATCGCAATTTTTGAGTCACTCCCTTTTTTTAGAAATTTAATGCTTAATAACTATATAATTAGATATGAATTTCGAACGCATAAATAAACACACAATCCTTATTTTTAAGAATTGTGTGTTTTAAATTATCTGATTTTTATAGCGACATAACACTTAGGTGGAACAACTGTTCCAAAAGGTGTCAAATAAACTTCGTTATTTCCAAATAGTTTGTCACCAGAGAAATTTTCGATAAAATGTGCTTTAGAATCAAGATTAACTACACAAAGAATATTATTTCGTCTATATGCAACACACTTGTTGTTTGTATAAATAAACTCGAAGTTTGTAATAAAATCATCTTTATTTTCATTTCTAAAGTTTGATAGTTCAACATAGTGATTTAACAAATCTTCATCTTTATCATTATGTGTAAATCCTAAACGATTATAAGGATCTCTAAAGCCATACATTCCAACTTCATCACCATAGTAAATACAAGGAACGCCTGGTAGAGTAAATTGAATAAAACTAGCATACTTAAGGAGTTCTTTCGCTTTAGCATATTGTTCATTAGACATTTTATATGTTGGTCTTTCATGAACAGGAACATCTTCAGGATTATCGAATGCTAGCATAGTTAATACTCGTTCTGTGTCATGACTTCCTAATAAGTTCATTACAGCATCAAGAGCTGGGCGAGGATAATTTTCTACTAGTTTTAAAATTTCAAGAGTAAAGTCTTCTGCATTTTTATTTTTTACAAAATTAATAATTGCGTTCTTCCAAGGATAATTCATAACGCTATCAAGTTGATCACCTAAAAAATAACGACGACGAGTATTGTATGAAATCTTATTAGTTGCGTCTTCCCAAACTTCACCGATGATTAGAGCATCTTTATCATAGTATTTCGCACTTTCACGAATTCTATCTAAAAATTCATCAGGAAACTCATCAGCAACATCAAGTCTCCATCCAGCAATTCCAAGTTTTTGCCAAAAGTTGACAACACCGCTATCCTTATTATTAATAAAATCGCTGTACTCTTTATTTTCTTTGATTACCGTTGGTAAGTTATCAAATCCCCACCACGAATGGTATTCGTTAGGGAAATTTATGAAATTAAACCAAGAATAATATGGTGAATTTTGTGAATTATAAGCTCCGATGCTGTCATAATTATTGTACCTATTGAAATAAATACTATCTGAACCGGTATGACTAAATACACCATCTAGTATGATTCTAATATTATCATCTTTAAAGTCTTTACAAAATTTTTCAAATTCTTCATTAGTTCCAAAATATGGATCAACGTTAAAATAATCTGAAGTTGAATAACGATGGTTTTCTGGACTTTCAACGATTGGATTAAGATAGATACTCTCTATATTTAATTTTTTGAAATATTCTTTTTCCTCTTCGATACCAAGAAGATTTCCCATTAAAAAGTCTTTAGCTCCATAATTTTCATGTGTGATAGATGAATGTGGAATACTGTTCCAATTTTTATGTCTAATTCTTACATTTTCATTCTTTGCGATTTTTGCTGTATATTTATCACCGCGTTTAAATCTATCTGGGAAAATTTGATACATTATAGAACCTTTATACCAATCTGGTGTAGTGAAGTTTTTATCGTAAACTGTCAACTGCCAATCAGGTAATTCATCTTTGCTATTTACTAACTTGGAGTCAAGTTTATCGTTTTTTAAGTAAACATAAAAACTGTCAAAGTGAACTTCAAAATGATAAAAGTAAAGACCAGTATTAAATGGTTCAAAAGTTACATGATAAGCAGAGTAGTTCTCTTTAGCTTTTTCTTTGAACTCTAAACTCTTAGAAATAACTTCACCTGTAAATTCATTTTTAATAATTATTTTAAAGTCATTAAAGTAAAAATCATCCTTTATGAATACTTCAAAATAGAAATTGTCATTATTTTTTAATGCCCCTTGAGGGTATTTATTCTTTGTTGGATTAAATTTAATCATATTTTTTCATCTCCGAACATAAAATTTTCATTACTAAACTGTTTTCTAAAATCAATCAGTTTAATTTTAATATAAAAGTTTTTAAAAGTAAATATTTTAAATACAAAATAATAAAAAATAATTAATATAAAAGCAATGTAAGGGGTATAATTCTTTATAGAAAATAACTAAAGAAAACATTTACATCAAGGCTTCATTGTGTTATACTATAGGTATAAAAAATAAAGAAATAATTAGTGATAAAATAAACTATTTTTATTCATATTTCTTTATGCTAAAATTTTTTACCAACAAAAGTAAACGTTTACTTTTAGTGAAAAGGGGGTTATTTAGTGAACAGTAATATGGCAGAATATTTATTCCATGAAGGGACTAATTACCATAGCCATAAATATTTAGGATCATTTTTAGATGGGGATAAATGTACGTTTCGAGTATGGGCACCAAATGCAAAGAAGGTCTTTGTAACTGGTGAGTTTTGTTCTTGGCATCCGTATACTCATGAAATGAAATTAATTAATGATAAGGGTATATTTGAAATTGAGCTTAGTGGTATTAAACGATATGATGCGTATAAATACGTAATAGTTACTAAAAGTGGAACTGAGTTATGGAAAGCAGACCCTTATGCAAAACATGCTGAAACTAGACCATTAACAGCTTCAAAAGTTTATTCGTTACCGTGCTATGAATGGAAAGATAGAAAATGGATGAAGAATAGAGAGGTTCCTTACCATCGTCCAATGAATATTTACGAAGTACATTTAGGTTCTTGGAAGCATCATGAAGATGGTAGGGAATTAAGTTATAGAGAATTAGCTCATACATTAGTAGACTATGTTAAGGACATGAACTATACTCATATAGAATTGTTACCTGTAACTGAATATCCTTATGACAAATCGTGGGGGTATCAAGCAACGGGGTATTTTACACCAACATCTAGATATGGAACACCTGAAGACTTTATGTATTTTGTTGATTGTTGTCATCAAAATAATATTGGAGTAATTTTGGACTGGGTACCTGGACATTTCACAAAAGATGCTCATGGATTATATGAATTTGATGGGACGCATTGTTATGAGTATTCAGATACAAGAAAAATGGAACATGAAGGTTGGGGAACTAGAGTCTTCGACTATGGACGAAATGAAGTAAGATCATTTTTAACATCAAGTGCAGTTTCTTGGATAGAAGATTATCATATTGATGGTATTAGAGTAGATGCCGTAAGCTCGATGATATTTTTAAACTACTGTCGAGACGAAGATAAATCTGCAAGAAATATCTATGGCGGCTTCGAGAACTTAGAAGCAATTGACTTCTTAAAAAAATTAAATCTTTATATTAAAGAAAACTATCCTGGTGTTGCTATGATAGCTGAAGAATCGACAAGTTATCCAAAAGTAACAGCAGCTGTTGAACACGGTGGTTTAGGATTTGACTTTAAGTGGAATATGGGATGGATGAATGACAGTCTTGATTATTTAGAAACAGATCCTTTCTTCAGAAAAGGGGTACATAACAAATTTACTTTCTCAATGCATTATGCATTTTCAGAAAATTTCATCTTACCGATTTCACATGATGAAGTAGTACATGGAAAAAAATCGCTATTAGATAAAAGCCCAGTTCCTTATGAAGATAAGTTTGGTAATTTCAAGGCATTTTTAGGATATATGTATGCACATCCTGGGAAAAAATTAACATTTATGGGAATTGATATTGCTCAATTTATTGAATGGGATGAAGAAAGAGAATTAGATTGGTTATTAATGCTTTATCCTAAACATGTATTCACACATAGATATGTTAAAGAGCTTAACAAATACTATAAATCTACACCTGCATTATGGGAAAACGATAGTGACTGGGACGGATTTAAATGGCATGTTGTAGATGATAATAACAATAATGTTTTTGCTTTTTCGCGTAAAGATAGATCTGGTAAAGAAGTCTTAGTAGTAAGTAATTTTTCTAATCAAGTGCTGAAAAATTATGAAATAGGAGTAAATACTTGGGGAAGCTATAAAATAGTATTGAACTCAGATGCTAAAAAATACGATGGATTAGCAATTTCAAATAGAAATTTAAAAACTATAAATAAAGAGAAAAATGAATTTAAATATGCTTTGAGTATAAACATACCACCTTATACAACGATGTATATAGAAAAGAAATAATAAGTTTTAGAAGAAGGGGGTCAAATTTATGGCACGAAAAAAAGAAGTAGTAGCTATGCTACTAGCAGGAGGACAAGGTACGAGGCTTCAAGTATTAACTAAAGATATGGCTAAACCAGCCGTACCTTTTGGTGGAAAATATAGAATTATCGATTTTCCATTATCAAACTGTGCGAACTCTGGAATTTCAACAGTTGGGGTATTAACGCAGTTTATGCCACTTGAGCTTAACTCATACATGGGTAATGGTCAACCATGGGATTTAGATAGAATGGATGGAGGTTTATCTATTTTACCGCCATATACTGCTGGTAAAACGGGAGAATGGTACAAGGGAACAGCAAATGCTATTTATCAAAATATTAAATACATAGAGCAATATAATCCTGAATATGTACTTATCTTATCAGGAGATCACATTTACAAAATGAATTATAAAGAAATGTTAGATTTTCATAAACAAAAAGGAGCAGATCTAACAATTGCGCATATTAACGTTCCTCTTGAAGAAGCTAGTCGTTTTGGTATTTTGAATACAAATTCAGATTTAAAAGTTACAGAGTTTTTAGAAAAACCAGAAAATCCAATATCTACAAAAGCATCAATGGGTATTTATATCTTTAGTTGGAAAGAACTTAGAGAATATCTGATTCGTGATGAAGAAAATCCTGATAGTGAGAAAGATTTCGGTAAAAACATTATCCCGATGATGCTAAACGAAGGTAAAAATATTTATGCATACCCATTTTATGGATATTGGAAAGATGTAGGAACAATTGAAAGCTTATGGGAAGCTAATATGGACCTTATTAAAAATAAAGAGAACTTCAATATTGACGATAGATTATGGAGAATTTATTATCGTCATGAAGGAGCTATGCCACAATATTTAGGACATAGTGCAAATGTAAAAAATTCTATGATTTCTGATGGAACAGCTGTTTATGGAACGGTTTCTGAATCTATTATCTCTTCAGGTGTAAGAATTGAAGAAGGAGCAGAAGTGGTAGGTAGTATAATTATGAAAGATGTTCTAATTGAAAAAGGCGCTAAAGTTTACAATTCGATTATTGCTGAAGGAGCAGTAATAAAAGAAAATGTAGAAGTAGGTCATAGAGAAATAGTTTTAGGAAAAGAACAAATAACAGTAATTGGTAGGGATGAAGTTGTAAATGACAATAGGAAAGTAGAGGGAAAATAATATGGTAAATGCGTTTTGTGTATTATTTGCAGATAACTATCGTAATGATGATTTGCAAGGATTAGTAAGAAATAGAACACTAGCATCTTTAGCGGTTGCATCAAGATATAGAATGATTGATTTCATGTTATCTTCTTTAGTAAAAGCTGAAGTTTCGAATATTGCAGTAGTAACAAATTATCACTATAAATCATTAATGGATCACTTAAGTTGGGGGAAAGACTGGGATTTAAATAGAAAAAACAGTGGACTTAAGTTTATAACACCGATGTCTAACCATCAATCAAATCGTGTAGCTCAAAATAAAATAGAGGCGCTAGGAGATGCATCTAAATATGCAGATACATTGTTAGAGGATTACTGTATTTTAGCAGATGGAAATATTGTCGGAAATATTGATTTTAAAGATATGGTAGATTATCATAAATCTACAAATGCTGATATTACGTTAGCTTATACTTATAGAAAACCTCAACAACGTGAATCGCAAATAATATTTGATGATAAGAATAGAGTTTATGACAGTTTATATCATTATGATGGATATGATCAAGTGTGCCCGACACAGGTTAAAATCTATATAATGTCTAAACAAATGTTTAAAGAATTAGTTAAAAAAGGGACGACATTAGGATGGCAAGATCTTCTATTAGACTTTATTACTAAGAACTTCCACCGTTTAAATGTTTATGGATATGAAATTAAGAATTACAATAGAACAATTAATAGCGTACAAGAATACTATAGCTTCAATCGTGATTTATTAAATCCAGATAAGTTAAATGACTTGTTCTTATCAGGGACTGATATTCTAACAAGAGTAGCAGATAGTGTACCGACTACATATGGAGACGGAGCAATAGTTAAGAATTCTATACTAGGTGACGGTTGTGAAATTAACGGAATTGTAGAAAATAGTATTCTGTTTAGAGATGTTGTAGTTGAAGAAGGAGCAGTAATTAAAAACTCAATAGTACTGCCGAATTGTGTGATTAAAAAATCAGCATACTTAGATTGTGTAATTCTAGATAAATATGCAGTAGTTTCTGAAAAAGTTGAATTAAAAGGAACAGAAAACTGCCAAGTTATCGTAGAAAAAGGTAAAATAGTAGAATAATAAAAAAAGGGTTAGAATAAAATGTGGAAGAGATTTGTAAAACTTTCGATTTTCAAAAGAAAAAAGAGTATAATATACAGATAGACTGCATCTAAAACTAACCCTTTTAGTATGAAAGTAAATTACGAATAAGGAGAAATATAATGAAAATTTTATTCGTGGCAGCTGAAGCAGCACCATTTGTTAAAGTTGGGGGGCTAGGTGATGTTATAGGATCACTACCGAAAGCCCTTCAAGATGAAAATGTAGAGGCAAGGGTTGTACTGCCGTTGTATTCTTCAATAGATAGAGATAAGTACGATTTAAAATACAGACAACATATTTTTATTAATTTAGGCTGGAGAACAGTTTATTGTGGAATCTTTGAGACTGTAGTAAATGGAGTAACTTATTACTTTATAGATAATGAACAATATTTCAATAGAGACAGTGTCTACGGTCAAGATGATGATGGAGAGCGATTCGCTTTCTTCTCTAAAGCGGCATTAGAAATACTTCCACATATAAATTATAAACCTGATGTTGTTAATGCTAATGATTGGCATGCAGCGTTATCGATTATATATTTGGATGACCTTAAAGCAAGAGGAGATGTATTCTATAAAAATATTAAAAGTGTAATTTCAATTCATAATATTGAATTCCAAGGTAAATTCAATCCTTATGAAATGGGTAACTTATTCGGGTTAGATAATAAGTACTTTGATGCACTAATTTATAAAGGTGATTTAAATTTATTAAAAGGAGCTATACAATTAGCCGATAGAATCAATACTGTAAGTGAAACATACGCTCATGAAATATTAGACCCGTACTTCTCATACGGATTAGATGATATACTAAGAGTAGAACAAGGGAAACTTCACGGCATAATTAATGGATTAGATACTGATAAATTTAATTCTAAAACTGACAAACAAATTTTCAAAAACTTTGATTCTAAAACATTAAAAAATAAAGTAGAAAACAAATTAAAATTCCAAGAGGAATTAGCTTTAGAAGTGAATGAAAATATTCCTGTGATCGGAATGGTTACAAGACTAACTCATCAAAAGGGTATTGATTTAGTTTTACATGTTGCTGATGAGATTTTAAAAACTGGAGCACAATTAATAATTTTAGGGACAGGTGACAGACATTATGAAGACGCACTGCGTTCATTAGAATATCGTCGTCATGATAAAGTAAGAAGTTTAATAATGTTCTCTTCAGAGATGTCTTCAAAAGTATACAGTTCTTGTGATATGTTCTTAATGCCTTCTAAAACTGAACCATGCGGTTTATCTCAATTAATTTCAATGAGATATGCTACAGTACCAATTGTGCATAGAGTAGGTGGCTTAAGAGATACTGTAGAACCATTTGACGGTAATTCTGGAACAGGATTTACATTTGAAAGTTTCGATGCGTATGATATGCTAGATGCTATTTACAGAGCGACATACTGCTATTACCAAGAACGTCATATTTGGAATAAAATTATGAAAAATGCGATTAAACAAGATGTAAGTTGGAAAAAATCAGCTTTACAATATATAGATATGTACAATGAAATAGTCTAATAAACTAGATTATAGGAGAGAATAATGAAAAATCAAGAATTTGAACAAAGAGTAGAGAAGTATTTAAAAAGACAATTTGGGATTACTATAACTGCAGCAAGCAAACGTCAAGTTTATGAAGCGTTAATGAGTACGGTAAGAGAAAAATTATCTGAGAAAAAATTTGCTTACGAACAAGAATTGAAAAAAACAAGGCAAAAACGTGCTTACTACATGTCGATGGAGTTTCTTGTAGGTAGAACTTTAAGAAATAACTTATTTAATCTAGGAATTGAAAAGGAAACTAAAGAATATCTAGAAAAAAATAATTTTAATCTAGATGAAATCTATGATATTGAGCCAGATCCAGGTTTAGGAAATGGTGGGCTTGGAAGACTCGCTTCATGTTATCTTGATGCCTTAACTAGTAGTGATTATCCAGTAACAGGATTCTCAATTTTATATGAATATGGAATTTTCAAACAAGTTATCAACAATGGTTGGCAACAGGAATTTCCAGATTATTGGTTAGATTTAGGAAAATACGGTCTTGTTTATAGAAATGATGAAGAAATCGAAGTTAAATTCTATGGTCGAGTTGAAGAAAAAATGACTGAAGACGGATTTAAAGTTGAGCATGTAGACTATACTTCAATTCAAGCGGAACCTTATGATTTATTAATCTCTGGATATAAAACTAAAACTGTTAATACGTTACGTCTTTGGGAGGCAAAAGCTAAAACAGGCTTTAATATGAAACTATTTGAACGTGGAGAATATTCTAAGTCATCAGAAGCAGAAGCAATTGCCTCATCGATTTCTAAATTATTATATCCAGCAGATAGCACAAATGAAGGTAAAGAATTACGTATAAAACAACAGTACTTCTTTATTAGTGCATCTCTTCAACAATTAGTAAAAAATCACTATAATGAATTTGGTACATTAGAAAATTTAAGTGAGCATGTAGCGTTACATATTAACGACACTCATCCAGCGATGGGAGTTCCAGAGTTAATGAGATTATTACTTGATGAATACGGATATTCTTGGGACAAAGCTTGGGAAATTACAACTAAGACATTTGCTTATACAAACCATACAATTATGGCAGAAGCATTAGAAAAATGGTCTGTAGATTTATTCAAGCCGTTATTACCACGTATTTACTCAATTATCGAAGAAATTAACAAACGATTCTGTCAGTGGGTAATTGATCAAGATAAAGATTCTACATTGGCTGAAACTGCAATTATATATGATAATCAAATAAGAATGGCTAACTTATCTATCGTAGGAAGTCATAACGTTAATGGTGTATCAAAATTACACAGTGATATTCTTGTTGAATCAACATTTAGAGCATTTAACGAATTATATCCAACAAAATTCGGTAATGTTACGAATGGTATAGCTCACCGCAGATGGTTAGGTCAAGCAAATCCTGAGCTAGCATCTTATCTAAAAAATCTAATTGGTGATGATTTTGTTAAAGATTTATCTAAGATTAGTAAATTAAATGACTATAAAAATAATAAGAAAGTTGTAGCAAAACTTCAAGAAATTAAAAAAGTTAAAAAAGAACAACTAGCTACATACATTCAAAATACTACGGGTATAACTGTAAATTCAGACTCTATTTTTGATGTTCAAGTTAAGAGACTACATGAATATAAACGTCAATTACTTAATGCTTTACACATTGTATACTTATACCGAGAAATTAAATATAATGGATTACGTCCAGTGCCAAGAACTTTTATTTTCGCAGCAAAAGCTTCGTCAGGATATCAAATGGCAAAAAACATTATTAAATTTATCCACTCAATTTCCCAAATGATTGAATGTGATGAATTAGTTCGTGAGTACATCAAAGTTGTATTCTTACCAGATTATAAAGTTACTCTTGCAGAAAAAATTATTCCAGCTGCTGATATTAGTGAACAAATTTCTCAAGCAGGTAAGGAAGCAAGTGGAACAGGTAATATGAAACTAATGTTGAACGGTGCGTTAACATTAGGAACACTTGATGGAGCAAATGTTGAAATTCATGAAGCGGTAGGAGATGAAAATATCTTTATCTTCGGTTTAGAAACACCAGAAGTAGATGCACTAAATGCACAAGGTTATAAACCATGGGAATACTACAATAATTCAGTGAAGATTAAAGAAACATTGGATTTTATCAGAACTATGACTGTAGGTGGTATGAACTTTAATTTTATTGTAGATTATTTATTAACTCAAGATAATTATATGTGTCTAGCAGACTTTGAAAGTTATGTTGCAGCTCAAGAAAAAGTAGCAAAAACTTATCAAGATAAAGAAAAATGGGGACAAATGAGTTTAGTTAATACAGCTAACGCTGGAATCTTCTCTGCAGATAGATCAGTAGAAGAATACGCAAAAGACATTTGGAACATAAAAAAAGTAAAATAGAATAAAATTCATTAGGGCAACTTAGAAAATTTATTTTTATAAGTTGCTCTTTTTTTTATGGATGAAAAATAAATATATTTGTTTTTCATCATAAAGTATATATAAACACGCCGTTCTCATAGATAAAAAGTTATTATTATGGTAAAATTAAAAGGAAAGACTGTTTGAAATTGAAAAAATTTAAAAAATTTCAGAGGAAAACAACTAGTAAATTTAAAAGAGGTAATTATGGCAAAAGAAAGAGCTGATGTCCTTTGTGTAAGTCAAGGATTATTCGAATCACGTGAAAAAGCAAAACGAGCGATAATGGCTGGTATTGTTTATAATGATAATATAAGAATCGACAAAGCAGGTGAAAAGGTTGAGTCAACTGCTGAACTTAGAATTAAAGGTAAACAGATGCCTTACGTAAGTCGTGGGGGACTTAAATTAGAAAAAGCAATTAATGAACTAAATTTTGATGTTAAAGATAAGGTAATGATTGATATTGGCTCTTCAACTGGTGGATTTACGGACTGCGCTTTACAAAACGGCGCGAAGTTTGTCTATGCATTAGATGTTGGAACAAATCAACTTGTTTGGAAATTACGTAATGATGAACGTGTAAAAGTAATGGAACAAACTAACTTCAGACATTCAGTAAAAGAAGATTTTGATGTCTATGATATAGATATAGCATCAATCGACGTTTCATTTATTTCATTATCATTAATACTACCAAATCTTGCAGAAATTATAAAAGATGGTGGAGAAGTTTGTGCTCTTGTAAAACCACAATTCGAAGCTGGAAAAGATAAGGTAGGAAAAGGTGGAATAGTTCGAGATAAAAAAGTTCAACTTGAAGTAGTAGAAAAAGTACTATTACTAGCAAATAGTGTAGGTTTTAGTATGACGAACCTATCATATTCTCCAATAACAGGAGGAGAAGGGAATATCGAATTCCTAATGACATTAAAATACAATGCAAATAAAGAAGTAGAAAATAAAAATATAAATATCGAGCATATCGTAAACAATGCTCATAATCACTTTAAATAGAGGAGGAGCCAATGTTAATTCAGTTAAATATTAAGCAATTTGGAATAATTGAAAAAGCAACTATAGAACTAAAAAATGGTTTAACTGTCTTAAGTGGAGAAACTGGTGCCGGAAAATCAATGATTCTAGCGGCAATTTCACAATTGTCGGGTCAAAGAACCTCAACTTCCTATATCCGATATGGTGAAGATAAGGCTAGTGTAGAAGGAGTATTTGATTTTCCAAAAAGTAAGGAAGTTAAGGAAATTTTTAATGAATTAGACTTAGATCTAGAAGATGAGGTAATAGTAGTTCGTCGTGACATTTATAGTAGTGGAAAGAGTGTCTGTAGAATAAATGGAACTATAGTTAACCTATCGACATTAAAAAAAGTAGCTGCTCATTTATTAGATATCCATGAACAACATGATAATCAAGTCCTATTGGTAGAGAAAAATCATCTTAATTTAGTAGATTCTTTTAATCGTGAAAAAATACAGCCTGTGTATATAAAATACAAAGAGAAGTATAAAGAATATCAGATAATAAAAGAAAAAATTGATAACTTAAAACAACAAGAGAGTGATGTTCTTCAAAAAGTAGATTTCTTGAAATTCCAATATAAAGAATTAAGTCAGATGAAACTAAAAAAAGATGAAGACTTAGAACTAGAAAAAGATATTGACTATCTGGAAAACTTCGAGAAGGTGAATAATCTTGCTCATAGTATTACCGAAGGAATCGATGGAGAATATGGTGTTATTTCTAAACTAGCAGAAATCAGATCTAATCTGGGAGAGTTAACTAGATATAACTCAAACTTTGAAGAAAAGTATGAAGAAATTACAAATTTATACTATATCTTAGATGATTTGAAATATGAAGTATCTAGTTATACTGATGTTATCGAATATGATGAAGAAAAATTAGATAGATTAATCTATAGATTAGATAAGATAAAAACTTTAGAAAAAAAATATTCAAAACCATTAAATGAGTTAATAGTTTTCACAGAAACTATAAAAGAAGAATTAGATGAGTTAGAAAATTATGAAGAAAACTTCGAAAATTATCTAGAAGAAAGTAAGAAGATTGAAGAAGAAGTAACAGTTTTAGCTGAAGAGTTAAGTTCTTTAAGAAAAGATACAGCTTTAAAATTAGAAAAACTTATCCAAGATGAGTTAAAATTTTTATATATGGAAAAAAGTACAATCAAAGTTGACTTTAAAGAAAAAGAATTCTCATCAACAGGAAAAGATGATGTTAAGATTCTGATTAGCGCAAACTTAGGAGAACCTTTAAAATCATTATCTAAAGTAGCCTCAGGCGGAGAACTTTCTAGGGTGATGTTAGCACTAAAAATAATCTTCTCAAGAAGTATAGAAGCTACTTCAATTATCTTTGATGAAATCGATACTGGTGTAAGTGGAAGAGTATCACAACGAATGGCTGAAAAGATGTATCAACTAGGAGTAGGATCACAAGTATTATGTATTTCACACTTACCCCAAACAACAGCTTTGGCGGATACTAATTTACTAATTAGTAAAGAAATCATTGATAAGAGAACATTAACTGTTATAAGAGAGTTGACTGAAGAACAAAAGATTGCAGAGGTAGCAAGAATGGTATCAGGAGATACGATGACAAAACTTTCAGAAGAACACTCTATTGAAATGTTAAGATTAGCCGAAAAAATTAAAGAAGAGATAAAAGAAAAACTAAATAAGTAGTTAGTAAAAATACCGTAAAGGTAAAGGAGGACTATGACTAAAGAAGGAAAAATTTTAAAAGCACTTAGTGGATTTTATTATGTAGACTGTTCTGGAGAGTTGATTACTTGTCGTGCACGAGGAAACTTCAGAAATGAAAACATCACGCCGTTAGTAGGAGATGATGTAAAAATTCAATTAAGTGATAATAATACAGGATATGTTGTAGAAATATTAGAAAGAAAAAATGAATTACTACGACCTAAGGTAGCAAATATAGATTATAGTATTATCGTAGTATCTGTAAAAGATCCTGAGTTTTCTAGTAAATTACTGAATAAAACGATTTGTTTAAATGAAAATAGTAATGTAGATATTATTATTGTCTTTACAAAGCTTGATTTATTAAATGACGAAGATCTTAAGAAAATGAAAGAAATAATGAATTATTATTATGAAATAGGATATCAAGTATTTACAAACTCTGATGAAGATATTGAAAAATTAAAACAAGTCATTTCAGAGAAGTATGTAGCTATTTCAGGACAATCTGGAGCAGGAAAGTCGACGTTTATTAATAAGCTTGCAGAACATTTAGATATTGAAACTGGAGAAATCTCTAAACATCTAGGACGAGGACGTCATACAACGAGACATACGGAATTTTATCAAATCGATGATTTCTATATCGCAGATACTCCAGGATTTTCATCATTGGACATTACATTTATTGAAAAAGAAGATTTACAATATTTATTTAGAGAGTTTAACGATTATGATTGTAAGTTTAAACCGTGTAATCACATGGAAGAAATTCAATGTGGAGTAAAAGAAGCGGTAGAAAGTAAAGAAATACTAGAAAGTCGTTATGAAGACTACAAAGTGTTATTTACGGAAAAACAAAATCAAAAGAGAAAATATATAAAGGAGAGATAAGATGAAGAAAATATTACCTTCGATTTTATCAGCAGATTTTGCTAACTTAGAAAGAGACATTAAAGAATTAGAAAGTATTGGTGTTGATATGTTTCACATCGATGTAATGGATGGAAACTTTGTTCCAAATATTTCATTTGGATTCCCAATAATTGAATCAATCCGCCCTAAAACAGATAAAGTTTTTGATTGTCATCTTATGATTGCAAATCCAGAAAACTACGTTGAACAATTTTGTAACGTAGGTTGTGATATGGTATCTTTCCACATCGAAGCTACTAATCATGCAGATAGAGTTATTCAAGTAATTAAAAACAAGGGTAAAAAAGCTGGTATTGTACTAAACCCTCAAACACCAATAGAGAGTATTAAATACCTATTGCCAAAATTGGATTATGTTTTAATTATGACTGTAAATCCAGGATTCGGTGGACAAAAATTCATTCCTGAGATGTTAGAAAAAATTGAAGAACTAGCAAAACTTAGAGAAGAAAAAAATTATAACTTCTTAATAGAAGTTGATGGTGGAATAAATACAGAAACGTCAAAAGCTTGTCGAGATAAAGGTGCAGACTTATTAGTTTGTGGTTCATTCTTATTCGGAGCAAGCAATAAAGAAAATACATTAGGTGAGTTGTTAAAATAATGAATATGAAAAAAATAAACATAATGTTAGGTGGAGTATTTCCAAAGGAATTCCCTTCTTCTAACTTATGGTGTGGAGTAGATAAAGGCGCGTTGTACTTGCTTAATAATGGAATTAATCCAATATTAAGTTGCGGGGATTTTGATTCGATAACACTTGAACAAAGAAAGGAAGTTGAAGAAAAATCTAAGTACTTTAAAGTGAAAAGTAGTGAAGATTTAACAGATGCAGAATTTGCATTAGAACATATTTTAGAATTATTTGAAGAGGTTGAAGTAATAGATATTTACGGAGCTACTGGAAGAAGACTTGATCACTTTTTTGGTAACATACTTTTACTTAATAATAAGAAATATCAACACATTAAAATTAGAATAATAGATGATAATAATATTATTACAGTAGCTAGAAAAGGTCTGAATATCTTTGAAAGCATAGAAGGATATAAGTATTTCTCAATAGTACCTATTTATGAAGATACTTTAATGACAATAAAAAATTCTAAATATGAAGTAAAAAATCTAATGCTGACATTAAATCGCCCTAACGCTACTAGTAACGAATTTAAAAGTAATGAGGAAATTAAATTAGAAGTTAGTAATAATGTACTAGTAATGTACTCTAAAGATTAAAAGGAGAAACAATGGTAGAAATATTACAATTTATGTTGATAGCAGTTTTTGCAGGTTTCTTAGGCTCTTTAGTAGGGTTAGGTGGTGGAATTATTATCACACCTGCATTAACAATACTATTTGGATTTGATATTAAATATGCTATTGGAGCAAGTATTGTCGCAGTTATCGCAACAAGTAGTGGTTCAGCAATAGCATTTGTAAAAGATCATGTTAGTAACATGCGAGTAGGTATGCTTTTAGAAGTATTTACTACAGCAGGAGGAGTAGTAGGTGCTCTTATGGCTGGAGTATTTTCATCTAAATTATTATATATTTTCTTTTCACTAATACTGTTAAATTCTTTTTATGGAATGTTGAAAAAAACAGGTTTAATAACTAAAGTGAAAAAAGAAGAAGAAATAGTAGAGAATGATAAATATGCAGAAAAATATAAACTTAATTCATCATACTATGATAAGGCAATAAACAAAACAATAGACTACAATGTTACGAATGTACCACAAGGATCACTTGTTATGTTTGGAGCTGGGTTTGCTAGTGGATTACTAGGAATCGGTAGTGGAGCATTTAAAGTAGTTGCCTTAGATACTTATATGAAACTTCCGATTAAGGTAAGCACTGCAACAAGTAACTTTATGATGGGAGTTACAGCAACAGCTAGTGCATTAATATATTTCTTTAATGGAACTATTAATCCAGCAGTGGCAGCACCAATAGCGCTAGGAACGTTGATTGGATCAAGAACTGGAGCAAAAGTAATGCAAAGATTAGATGCAAAGTATATTCGTTATATTTTCCTTCCAATCTTACTATTTACTATTATAAACATGTTCCTGAAAGGTCTGGGGGTGCTTTAATATGAATGAAAAAAGAGATATAAATATAGTAATTGCAAATATTATAAAAACAGGCGTTTTTGTAAGTTCATTCTTTATTATAACAGGAATAATATTTAGTTTTATACAAGGAGCAGATGGAGTATTAACTATAGAAAGATATATGTTTAGTGAGATGCTAAGAGGTTTAGTAACATTGAATTATTATTCATACTTAATGTTTGGTATATTTCTTTTAATATTAACACCTGTACTACGTATATTAGGATTACTTTATGTCTATATTGAAGAAAAAGATTACAAATTTGTAAGAATTTGTATTTTGGTACTTGCAATTTTAATTGTTAGTTTATTCTTGGGAGTAACACATAGCTAAAATAAAAAAAAAATTAAAAAATAAAATGTTTGACTAGGTGATAATATGCAATTTATCGCTAATTGTGAACAAATTGTGAACGAAAAATGGTAAAATGTAGGAAAAGTACTACTTTTTACCATTTTTGTTTTGCCATAATAAAAACTATGTTATACAATAATAATATAATATTTACAATTAAATATAAATAACACATATAAGGAGGTATATCTATGTTGGATCCACTATTACTTGCAAGGATACAATTCGCAGCAACAACAGTGTTCCACTTCTTCTTTGTACCTATTACTATAGGTATGGTGTTCTTAATCGCAATTTTTGAAAGTATTTATGTTAAAACTGGCGATGAGCATTACAAAAGAATTACGAAGTTCTTTGGGCACTTATTCCTAATTAACTTCGCTGTTGGGGTTGTTACAGGTATTCTTCAAGAGTTCCAATTTGGTATGAACTGGTCTGAATATTCTTCATTCGTAGGGGATGTTTTTGGACCATCACTTGCGATAGAAGCCTTACTTGCATTCTATCTTGAGTCTACATTTATCGGTATTTGGATTTTCTCTTGGGAGAAAATTAACAAAAAATTACACGCAATGTGTATTTGGTTAGTAAGTATCGGAACACTTATGTCAGCGTTCTGGATTTTATCAGCTAACTCATTCATGCAACACCCAGTTGGTGTTAAATATGTTGAGAACAACGTAATTGGTAAAAAAGCAGAGATGATTGACTTCCTAGCAATCATTAAAAATCCATATTTATGGAACCAATTCCCTCACGTAGTGACAATGGCGTTAACTGTAGGAGCATTTACAATTGCAGGTATTGCATCTTGGAAAATGGTTCGTAAACAAGAAGTTGCAGTGTTCAGAAAAGCATTTAAAGTATCTATCGTAGCTGCTTTAATTGGTTCATTAGGATTATTTGTAACAGGACACTCTCAAATGCAATATTTAGTAAAAGAATATCCTATGAAAGTTGCAGCTGCTGAGGCTCTGTATGAAGATACAGGAAATTCAGCACCATTCTCAGTGTTAGCAACAATTGATCAAAAACAACAGAAAGCAGAACATTACCTTGAAGTTCCTGGTATGTTAAGTTTCTTAGCATATGATAAATTTGAAGGAAGTCTTAGAGGTATGAAATCTCTTCAAAAAGAAATGGATGAGAAATACTATCCAGTAGTCGGAAAACACATTGATTATACACCAGACGTACCAACAATTTATTACTCATTTAGAGTTATGTCTGGTTCAGTTGGTATCTTAATCTTAATGTCATTACTTGGTACTATATATGCATTCAAGAGAACTGAAATTAAAAAACGTTGGTTCTTACAACTTATGCCATGGACTTTACTAGTAGCTGAAGTTGCTACTGCTTGTGGTTGGATAATGGCTGAAATGGGGCGTCAACCTTTCTTAATCTTCGGAGTGATGGCTACTGAATCAGGAGTTTCTCCAAATTCAGGAGCATCAGTATTATTCTCACTATTAGTATTCTGTGTATTATACACAATTTTAGGTATTGCACAATTTGTAGCGTTCAGATATACAATGAATAAAAAAGAAACAACTGTGAAGGAGGTAGCATAGTATGGATTGGTCAGTAGCTTTACCAAATATTTGGTTCTTACTTATTACAATACTATTTACAGGATTCTTCGTATTAGAAGGATATGACTTCGGAGTTGGGGTACTAGCTCAAGTACTAGGTAAGACAGATGAAGATAAACGTGTTTACTTCAATACAATTGGTCCTTTCTGGGATGCAAACGAAGTTTGGCTATTAACAGGTGGTGGAGCGATGTTCGCAGCGTTTCCTATCTGGTATGGTAAATTATTTAGTGGTTACTATATCGCATTCGTATTAATGTTAGTAGCGTTAATCTTACGAGGCGTATCATTTGAATTTAGAGGTAAATTAGGTGATAATAGAGCTTGGATTAAATCATTCGATATAGCAATGTTTATTGGTAGTTTACTTCCTCCAGTATTATGGGGAGTTGCAGTAGCTAACTTCATGACAGGAGCAAACCTTGACGCTAAGAAAAACTTAGTTGATGGTTTCTTAGGATTATTATCTCCATTTACTATTCTTGGAGGAATAATGATGTTACTTCTAATGTTAGTTCACGGAGCTCAATTCTTAGCTCTTAAAACTACAGGAGAATTAAGAAATGCAGCTCGTGCAACATCTGCATTATTATTCCCATTTGCTGCGGTAGTAACATTAGTATTTGCTATTTGGGCATTATTTAAAACAGATATCTTTACAACAAACTATTATGTTGGTTTAGTACTAGCAGTAATTGCGGTAGTATTCTTCGTGTTATCATTTGTTTTAAACTTTAAAGGTCGTGACTTAGGTGCATTCTTAAGTACATCAGGAACTTTAGCGTTCCTAACTCTAAGTGTCTTCGCAGGTATGTTCCCACGTGCTATAATAAACAGTAATGATGTTAGTCAATCACTATTTATTTATGATGCTGCGAGTGGAGTATATACTCTAAGACTTATGACAATAGTTGCATTATTCCTATTGCCATTCGTTTTAGGATACCAAGTTTGGTCATATTCTATTTTTAGAAAACGACTAACTAAAGAAGATGAATTGGAGTATTAGTCAATGAAAAAAAAGGAAGCAAAATTAAAACTTCCTGTTAAAAAGAGTCTAACATTGACACTATTAATATTATCAATATTCGAAGCAGCTTGTATAATTATACAGGCTGCTTTTTTAGCAAAAGCCATAGTGGGACTTTTTGATAAAAATTTTGATAATGTAGTAAGAGATAGTGTTCTTTTTTTAATAGGTTTTATTTTTAGGATAGTGTTCTTACACTTACAACAATATTTTACAGAAAATCATGCAATCAAGTTTGAAACAGAACTTAGAAGAAAATTACTTCAAAGTTACTTTGACTTGGGACCTGATTTTACCTCAAGAGAAGGATCAGGAAAACTAGTGACATTAGCGATTGATGGAATAGGAAAAGTAAAACAGTATTTTGAATTAAATGTATCAAAACAAATACGTGGAGCTATTATCCCTACTTTAGTAGTTATCTTTATATTTTATACAGATTATGTATCAGCCTTAATGATAATATCTGTAATACCAGTTATAGTTATTTTTATGATACTATTAGGAATTAATGCTAGAGATATGGCGAATAGACAGTATAAAAAATATAGAGCATTATCTAATAACTTTATCGATACAATTCGAGGGGTAGAGACGCTTAAATTCTTAGGAGTAAGTAAAAACTACTTACCTATTATGGAAAAGAAAAATAAAGAGTATCGTCAGAGTACTATGAAGACGCTTAGTGTAGCTTTTTTAAACAGCTTTGCACTTGATTTCTTAACAACAATAGCAATTGCACTTTTAGCTGTTAGATTAGGGATTCTATTATTAGATGGAGATACAGTATTATTACCATCGCTAACTGTGTTATTAATAGCACCAGAATTTTTCCTACCGATGAAACAAGCTGCGACAGACTATCATGCTACGCTTGATGGTCAAATGGCTTATGAAGATATTAATCGAATGTTAGTGGATAACGAGAAAAATAAATTTCAGAAATCTTCTATCGAAAGTGTAGAAAGTATAAAACTACATAATGTAGGATTAACAAAAGATGATAAAAAAATTCTTGATAATATCACTTTATCGATAAACAAAGGTGAAAAGATTTGTCTTGTAGGACAAAGCGGAAGTGGAAAAACTTCATTAATCTCGTTATTATCTGGTTTTAATGAACAGAGTGAAGGTGAGATATTAATTAATGATGAAGTTACAAATCTAAAAAATGTTCACTGGTCAAATAATATCTCATATATATCACAATTCCCTTATATTTTTCCAGATACAATTCGAAACAATATATTATTCTATTCTAATGAAAATATAAGTGAAGACCATTTAAAAGAAATTAGTGAGTTAGTAGGTTTAGATAAATTCATCACTACATTACCACAAGGCTACGACACTAATATTGGAGAAGGTGGTCAAGAATTAAGTGGTGGTCAAGCGCAACGTATTGCTATCGCTAGAGCATTAATTAGTAATAGAGAAGTAATTATTTTAGATGAACCTACAAGTCATCTAGATATAGAAACAGAGTTTGAGATTAAAGAAAAACTACTAGAATTATTTAAAGGTAGAACTGTAATTATAGCTACACATAGACTACATTGGTTGAATAATGTAGATTATGTATTAAATCTAGAACAAGGAAAGGTTAGTGATTTTGAGAAAGTTGCCGAATTTAAAAATTCACCACGTTTCGCAGAATTGAAAGCTAATCTAGTAGGAGGTAGCTATAGTGAACAATAATTCAATAATAAGAAAAGAACTTAAAAAGAATAAAGGTGTAATGAGTGGAGTAGTCTTTTTAGGATTAATGTCTGTTATTAGTGGAGCAGCGTTAATGTACGTATCAGGTTACTTAATCAGTAAAGCATCATTACAAATTGGAAACATTCTAATGCTACAGGTTCCTACAGTATTAACAAGAACATTTTCATTAGCACAATCTACATTTGCTTATATTCAAAGACTAGTGAGCCATAATTTAGTTTTAGGAATAATAGAAAAAATGCGTAGCAGAGTATATAAAATATTAGAACCTAAAGCATTGAAATTGAAAAAGGAATATAAATCTGGAGATTTATTAGGGATTATTTCTGAAGATATTGAAAATATGCAAAATATCTATCTAAAAACAATATTCCCAAGTATTATCTCATTAGTATTATATGTAATTTTCATTACAGTAATGTTTGGGTATGATGCGAATCATGCAATCTTAGCATCTCTATTTGGAATTTTTATAATTTTTGTAGTTCCATTTGCTTCACTTACAATTACTAGAAAGAACTTCCAAATTATGAAGGAAGCTAAGTATAACCTATATCGTGATTTTACTAGTGCTATTTTCGGATTAAGCGATTGGATTTCTTCTAATAAAGTAAATGAATTCATGGATGACTACCAAGCTAAAGAACAAAAACTTTTAAAACGTGAAAGAAAAATTAAAACATTCGTTCACTTAAGAGAAAACTTTGTTAACTTACTTGCAGGTTCCACAGCTTTCTTAATGATTTATAGTTGTTGGAATATGACAGTTAATAATGTAATCGAAAATGTCTATATCGCATCATTCTGTATGATGGTATTATCGGTTCTTAGTGTAGCGGTGATGACAAGTGAAGCTGTAGCTCACATTCCAGGATATGAAGTTTCAATAAATAGAGTAAAAGAATTTTATGCTCAAGAAGATGATGAAAAAGTCGAAGTAGTAAATGCAAAAAATTCTGATGGAAATATTATTGACGTTAAAAACTTAACTTTCGAATATGAAAAAGGTAAAACTATTTTAAATAATTTATCATTGTCTATCAAAAAAGGTGAGAAAGTAGCAATATTAGGAAGAAGTGGTGTAGGGAAATCTACATTGGTGAAGTTATTAACAGGTACTTATACAGATTATCAAGGTGAGATTATTGTTCTTGATAAAAAACCAACAGAAACAATGTTAGGTACAGAGATTTCACTTTTAAACCAAAAACCATATCTATTCGATATGACGATTAGAGAAAATCTTAAACTTTCACTTTTAGATTCGGGAATAGAAGAAGATGAAATTGAAGATAAAATTAACGAGAGTTTGGAAAAATCTCAATTGTCTAAACTACTACAAAGCCTTCCTGATGGAATAGATACAAACGTATTTGAGACAGGAAGTAGGTTCTCTGGAGGAGAGCGTCAACGTATAGCATTCGCTAGAAGTATTATTCAAAATAATGAATTGTTACTACTAGATGAGCCAACTGTAGGATTAGATCCAAAAACTGAACATGAATTATTAACTACAATTTTTGAATCTAGTAAAGATAAAACAATCGTATGGATTACCCATCATTTAAACTCTATCGAATATATGGATAGAATAATCTTTATTAAAGATGGAGAAATAGAAATGGATGGAACACATAGTGAACTTTACGCAACAAATGATAAGTATAAGAAATTGTATGATATGGACAATATAGCGTAATAGTATTTGCAAAACTTTACAAATATAGAGCAGTTACAGGAATAAGAAAAACGACTAACACAGGCAAAGAGAAACGAGTTAGACCTATAAATTTTGATTGAAAAATGCTATAATATAACTTGTTTAAAAGTATAAAGTATTTGGAGGTTTAGAATATGGAAGTAATTGCACTATTGAGAGGAGTAACACCGACAGGAAAAAATAGAATACCTAAAATGTCATTTTTG